>DASXZS010000184.1:0-6660 GCA_036501785.1 Acidimicrobiales bacterium
TCGAACCCGCGGGTGCCGTAGACAACCTCGTTGACCGGTTCGGTGGTCTTCCATTTCGGGAGGGCCACGTCGAGGGCGTAGCGGGCCACCGCGGGTAGCGGCGCCGATTCCCGGGGCAGATGGACGAACGCCAACGCTAAGACGGCGGCCATGCCGCCCACGACGATCAGGGCGACGACCGGCCGGTGGGTCGGTTCCCGCTCGTAACTCTCGACCACCCGGGGCGGGGAGCCTTGGTCGTGATGGTCAGGTGCCATGTTCGGGGTTCTCGCCCAGGTCGCCGATGTCGGTGACGTCGGTTCGGGTCTTGCCGATGGCGATCAGGTAGAGGGTGGGCAGGGCGATGGCGCCGACCACCACCTCGGACAGGGCGTCGTCGGGGGCGCCCAGGACGACGAACAGCAGCGACAGCACGGTTCCCACGGCGGAGAGGGCCATGACCGCGCCGTTGAGGTTCCGGGCCCGCAGTACCACGACACCGGAGGCCAGGACCAGGCCGAGGCACAGGTAGTCGAGGACCCAGAACCCGGTCACCGCGGCGTGTCGGTGTCGTGGCCGGCGGGTTGGCGGGGTTCGTCGCACACCGCGCCGTCCCACATGGGCACCCCGGCTTTGTAGGCTGCTCGGGCCAGGGCGTGGGAGGCGGTGGGGCTGACGATGAGCAACAGGACGCCGACGATGAGCGCCCGGCTGCCGTAGCTAGTGACCGGTCCTTCGCCGACCACCAGAGCGATCAGGGCGGGCAGGGCGCCCATCGTTATGGTCTTGGAGGAGCATTGGATGCGGCAGTACACGTCGGGCATCCGCCAAATCCCGACCGCGCCGGAGAGGGAGAAGAACAGGCCGATCCCGGCTAGGACGGCGACGATGGTCTCGGTCACAGCAGCCCCCTCTCCAGGTAGCGGGACCAGATGATGGCCCCGAGGTAGCTGAACGAGGCCAGCCAGATGGCGGCGTCGAGGTAGATGGTGCGATCGGCGTAGGCGGCGAAGAACAGCACGGCCAGGGCGGCCTGGGTGGACATGGTGTTGACCGCCACGATGCGATCGGAGACGGTCGGCCCGGCGGCCAGGCGGACGAACAGCAAGGCGATCACGGCCGTCTCGGCGATGGCGACGGCTAGGTACAGGTCAGTCATGTCGGTCCTCCAACGGTTTGAGTAGGTCTTCGACCGGTCCGTTCACCTGGGCGCGGGCCGCTCGGCGGTCACCGTCGGGGACGGCGACGGCGTGGTATTGCAGGTGACGGGCTCGGCGGTCCAGATCGACGATCTGGTTGTCGACGATCAGCGAGGAGATGAGCCCGACGGCGGCGAGTCCGCCGTCGCTGCGCTCGTGGGTGGCGACCACGATCATCCCGCTCGACAGCGTCCGTTTCGGGTTCCAGATCCGAGCCGACAGCTTCACGTTGGCTACCACCACCCGCACCGCGGTCACGGCAACCAGCCGCACGAGGGAACCGAGTCGGCGGGGGGTGAGGAACCACCACGGTGCCACCGCCCTCCCCAAGGGTGCGAGGGCGACGGCGACGGCGGCGGCGATCCCGGCCCCGAAAGCCAGTTGCTCGGCGGTGAGCGTCCAGGTCAACAGGACCCAGGCCAGATAGGCCCAGGCGAACAGGGCGGCCACGGTCGCCAGATACCCGTGACGGGAGAGCCTGCGGGCGGTCATGGCTGGGCGAGCCGGGCGGCGCATTCGAGGAGCAGGGAGTGGACGAACGCCTGGGGGATGTTGCCGCGCAGCTGGCGTTCGCCGACGTCGAACTCCTCGGTGAGCAGGCCGGGCGGCCCGCACGACGCCCGGTTCCGTTCGAACCAGGCCACCGCTCGGTCACGGTGGCCTTGCTGGTGGTAGACGAGCGCGAGGGCGAAGCCGCACAGCGAGAAGGCGCCCGAGGCCTCTTGGAGGGGCCGGTCGTCGTGACGGAACCGGTAGAGGTAGCCGTCCTGGCACAGGTCGGCCTCGATGGCGGCCACCGTGGCCGTCGTGCGGGGGTCGTCGAGGTCGGTCCCGCCGCGGATGACCGGCATGAGGAGGGCGGCGTCGACCCGGTCGTCGTCGGGGGCGCGTTGCCACCGGCCGGTCGGGTGCACGCAGGTCCGGGCCGTCTCCGCCGCTATGGCGTCGGCCAGTCCGGTCCATCGGCCGGCTTGGGGGCCGCCGCCGGTGACCTGGGCGATTCGGCGCAGGCCGGCCACGCAGGTGAGCCGGGAGTGGGTCCACCAGCGGTCGTCGAGCTCCCAGATCCCGGCGTCGGGTTGCTGCCAGCGGGCCGCCACAGCGTCGACTGCGATCTCGGCCGCTTTCCAGGCGTCCGGGTCGAGCCGGTCGGCTCGGGCCGCCGCAGCGAAGAGGAGCAGGGCTTCGCCGAGCGCGTCGAGCTGGAACTGGCGGTTGGCCCGGTTGCCGGCTTTGACCTGCCCGCCGGGGTAGCCGGGCAGGTGGGCCAGGTTGTGCTCGTCGGGGACCGGCTCGCCGGTGGCGCGGTAGGCCGGTTTGAGGTTGGGTCCGTCGGCTTGGAGGCGTTCGGCGACGAAACCGACGGCGGCGTCCAGCAGCGCCTCGCCGCCGGGGACCGCCGCGGCGGCTTGCCCGGCGTAGCACTGGTCGCGGATCCAGGCGTAGCGGTAGTCGTAGTTCCGGCCCGCTTCCGCCCGCTCCGGCAGCGACATGGTGGCCGCCGCCACCATCGCTCCGCTGGCCGTGGTCAAGCCCCGCATGACGGCGTAGGCGTGGGCAGCGTCGCGCCCGCCGGGAATCCCTTCCAAGGCTGGCGTCCCGTGACGCCAGGCGGCTTCGGTGGCCTCCCACAACTCGTCGGGATCGCCCAGTTCGTCCTCGACAGGTTCGGTCGACAGTTCCAGGAGGAGGTCCCGCTGCTCGCCCTCGGCCAGTTCCAAATGGAGGGTGAGCTCACCGTTCCGGGCCCGGCGGACCCCAGGTCCCGACTGCCAGCGCAGATGGACGGGCCCGCTGGCCGCTGTCCACACTCCCGAGTGGTGCGACAGCCCGGCCATCGGTTGCCGGCCGTAGTCGCCGGAGATTTGCAGGCGGACCGACAACGCTGCCCGGCCCCGCACGGCCCTGACCCGGCGCAGGATGACCGCCGCGTCGGGATGGGCCGGGAACGCCAACGCTTCGCGGCATTCGACCACCGCGTCGGTGGTGACCCAGCGGCTGGTCCAGATGAGGGTGGACGGCTCGTAGTAGCCGCCCCACACGAACCGGTCGTCGGCTGGGCTGACCTGATAGTGGCCGGCGCCGCCCAGCAAGGCTGAGAAGATCGATGGGGAATCCCAGGCGGGGAAGCACATCCAGGCCATCTCGCCTCGGGGGCCGATGAGCACGCCCCGGTCGCCGTCGGCCAGCAGCGCGTAATCGCGCAGCGCAAACGGCGGGGGACCGACGCTCATCGCCCGGACCGGACGGGGTCGCCGTCTTCGCTCCTATAAGAGGGCCTGTGTCGCCGTCGTTTCATGGCGGTCAGTCGGCCCGCCGGGCGATCCTGGCCCGGAGGGTGCGGGCATTCTCCCCGGCGTTCTTAGCCACCGCTGTGGCGAACAGTCGGGCCGTGTGCGGTAGTCCTTGGAGGAACGTCGGATCCAAGACCCCACCGGCTTGACGGTCGAAGATTCCGTGCGCGCCCCGGTCGGCGCTGTCGTCGAGCGGCTGACGAAGATTGGCCGGCCGGTCTGCGCTGATGGGCTGGTCGGTGAACTGGCTGTCCCAGGCGGCCACCGCCGCGTAGTGGTTGCCGACCCCCCGAAACAGTGAGTCAGTGAACACCAGCGCCTTGTTCCAGCTGCCGAGCACTTTCTCCCGTCGCCCGTCCAACGCCACCTGGAGGATGGCTCGGGCTGCCACCTCGGGTTGGTAGATGGGCGGGACCGGCTGGGGATGGCGGTCGAAGACGGTTTGGCACCACCCGAACTGGGTGGTGTTGACCGCCGGGAGGTGCACCATGGACAGGCGTACGTGGCTGTGCTCGTGGAGGAGTTCGGCCCGGGTGGATTCGAAGAACCCACGGCAGGCGAACTTCGAGGCGCAGTAGGCAGACTGGAGCGGGATGCCGACAAAGGCCAGGGCGGACCCGACGTTGACGATGCTGCCCCGGTCTCGAGGCTTCATGCGCCGCAGGGCGGCCATCGTCCCCCACACTTGGCCGAGGAAGGTGACTTCGACCGCCCGCTGGAAGTCCGCCGGGTCGACCTCCCAGGACGGGGCGAACACGGTGGTCATGGCGTTGTTCACCCACACGCCGATCTCGCCCAGTTCCCTCTCGACGCGCTCCGCGGCCCGCTCGACAGCGGCGGCGTCAGCCACGTCCACGGCGACGGCGAGCGCGGTGGCGCCGGCTGCTTCCACCTCCCGAGCGGTGGCGTCGAGTCCGGCGTCGCCGCGGGCCAGCAGGGCGACGTCGAAGCCGGCTCGGGCGAACCCGATAGCGGTGGCCCGGCCCACACCGGCGGTGGCGCCCGTGACGACCGCGATTCGGCGTTGGTCGGGTCGCGTTGGTGCTGCAGGTTCGGTCACGTCGGTCATCCCATTCGGAGGTCTTCGGCGTCGGCGGCTTTGAAGGTCATCCCGTGTCCGGGGGCGTCGGTGGGGATGAGGCTTCCGTTTCGGGGGGTGAGGGCGCCGTCGAAGTAGCGGTTCTCGATCCGTTCGTGGTCCCAGAAGTACTCGACGTGGCGCAGGTTCGCTGCGGTGGCGGCGACGTGGGCGTGCAGGTTGGGGGCGCAGTGCCCGGATACCTGCAGGTTGTGGGCGGCGGCCAGATGGGCCACGGCCAGCCAGGCGGTGATGCCGCCGACTCGGGTGACGTCGATCTGGACGCAGTCGACGGTGTCGTCGGCGATCAGGGCGGCGAAGTAGTTGGGGTGGTAGCCGTATTCGCCCGCGGCGACGTCGCAGTCGACCATGGACCGCACCAGGCGGAGTCCGTCGTGGTCGTCGGAGCTGACTGGCTCCTCGAACCACGCCACTCCGGCGTCATCGACCATTCGGCGGCCGAGGCGGACCGCTTGTTTGGCGGTGTAGCCGCCGTTGGCGTCCACGAACAGGTCGCGGTCGTCACCGATGGTCTTTCTGGCCAGACCGATTCGGGCCAGGTCGCGGTGGGGGTTGGTGCCCCAGGACTCGCCGATCTTGATCTTCACTTTGGGTATGGCCAGCTCCTCGGTCCAATGCTGGAGCTGCTCGACGGTTTGGCGGTCGCCGTAGGTGGTGAATCCGCCGCTGCCGTAGACCGGCACCTCATTGCGGGCCCGGCCCAAAAGCTCCGAGAGCGACAAGTCGAGCAGACGGGCTTTGAGATCCCACAACGCGATGTCGGACGGCCGAGATGGCGGTGGCCGCCACGCCGGACCGGCCGTCGTTACGGACCGCCCGCACCATCGCCTCGTTGAGACCAGGGATGTGCATGGGGTCTTTGCCAGTCAACGCGTCGGCTAGGCGTTCGTTGATGATCGTGGCCGCGGCAGGGGCGGCGTAGCTGAATCCCATCCCGGCCGCGTTCCCGGCGGCCACATGGACGACGACCAAGCCAGTGGACTCCCAGCCCAGGGTGCCATCAGCTTCAGGTGCTGAAGTGGGGATCCCGTAGGCGCTCGCCTCGATCCGTTCGATGGTGGCCTCGGTCACCTCCGTAAAGCCCGGGTGTCGTTGAGTCCGGCGTGGGCGCCGGCGATGAGCCGGTCGGCGCAGCGGGCGGCCAGGGCCATGATGGTCAGCCCTGGGTTGGCCGAGCCTTGGGTGGGCAGGACGCTGCCGTCGGTGATGAAAAGGTTGGGCACCGCGAACGATCGCAGGTCGCCGTCCACGACGCCGTCGTTCTCGTTGGCGGCCATCCGGGCGCCGCCGACCAAGTGGGCGAACCGTTTGATGGTCATCGTCTCGGTCGCCCCCGCCGCGGTGAGGATCTGCTCCATTTTCACCTGGGCGGCGTCAACCAACAGTCGGTCGTTGTCGCATTGGCTGTAGGCGAAGCGGGCCACGGGCAGCCCGAACCGATCGGTGCGCTCGGCCAGGGTGACGGCGTTGTCGTAGCGGGGCAGGAACTCGCACATCGAGCCGAGCGTGGCCCAGTGCACGTAATCACGCATGTACTCGCGCAGCACCTCCCCCCAGTGGCCTTGGGCGGTGACGTGCTCGGCGTGGGTGATCGGCAACGGCGAGATGTTCTGGATCGAGAAACCCCGCTGATACGGCTTGGTGGGGTCGGTCTCGTAGAACACCTCGGGAGGCGGCGCTTTGTACATGCGCACCTCTTCGTCGAAACGGCCCGAGGTTTGCGCCGCTCCTTGCACCATGAGGTAGTGGCCAACCTGCCCGCAGTTGTTGAGCAGCCCATCGGGATAGCGCCGTTCGGCCGAGTTGAGCAGCAGGCGGGGGGTTTCGATCGAGTAGCCGGCGATCGCCACCATCGCCGCCCGCTGGAACCGTTCGACGCCGCCGTGGAAGTAGGAGACCCCGCACGCCCGGCCGTCCTCGTCGAGCTTCACCTGGCTGACCATGCAATCGGCCCGGATTTCCGCCCCGTGCGCCAGAGCGTCGGGGATGTGGGTGATCAGCGGGGAGGCTTTGGCGTTGACCTTGCAGCCCTGCAGGCAGAAACCCCGGTGGATGCAATGGTTGCGGTTCCCGAACCGGCCGTTCGGGA
>DASXZS010000185.1:0-10921 GCA_036501785.1 Acidimicrobiales bacterium
CGACGAACCGCTGCAGCGAACCGATCCCAAAGGGGGCGCTCGGGCGCAGGATCGTCTCGGGGATCAGGGGCCAACCGAGCGCCTTGGCCAGGTGGTAGGCCGCGACCTCACGGCGGTACAGGCCGTCGGGGAAGTCCCACAACGGACGCTCGGCCCGTCCCGGCTTGTACACCGCCGCCGTCGTGTCCTCGCCATCGGTCACGGTGACGAGATAGGTGCCGTTGCTGCTCCAGGGCATGCGCCCCTGGACCTCGATCCGTCCCGACGTGAGCAGGCTCAGGGCGCGGGCGGTCGGTGGCCGTTGGTCCGGGGGCACGAGTGACCTTCGGGATCGATGGGGTGGCCGCAAAGAGCGCAGGCCGGGCGGCCGGAGTTGACCAGGTCCCAGCCGCGCCGGACGATGGCCGCGGCCTGGGTCCGGGTCAGGCTGAGCCGGCCCACGCCCCGCTCGCTGTCCGTCACCGACGGCTGCTCGGCGCGGATCTCTTCCCCCCCAATTTCCTCCGGGTCAGGCTCGTCGCTGTCTTCAGCTTCCTCGTCGACCTCCTCGGCGAGAATGACGACCCGGTCGACGCCGCTGTCGTAGGCCAGCTGCAATCCGCCGACCGCCCACTCCGCCAGGACCGGCTCGGCCAGGGCCAAGACATCGTCTTCCGGGAGCGGATCGGGGACCGGCAGGTCGGAAAGGATCTCTCCGAGGAACTGGGCGATGGCGGCGACCTGCTGCTTCTCCAGCTTCAGGGTGATCAGCTGATCGTCCTGGCGGGCTTGGAGATAGAACGTGCGCTGGCCCGGCGGCCCCACCGTGCCGACCGTGGCCCACTCGACCTCGGGAAGCTCGAATGACCGGCTCATGACGGGACCAGATCCGACAGCGATCCAGTCGAGTTGACGGCCAGAACCATCGGCCCGACCGGCCCGTAGCTGATGGCGGTCACCGAGCACGGGGAGATGACGATGCGCTGGAAGAGATCGAGGTGGGTGCCGAGGGCGTCGGCCACCACCGCCTTGATGGGATCGGCGTGGGACACGGCCACGATGGTCTGACTCTGGTGGCGGGACCGCAGATCGGCCATGGTGGCGACCATGCGGGCTTGCATCCCGGAAAAGGACTCGCCACCCGGAAAGCGAAAGCCACTGGGATAGCGCTGCACCGCGTTCCATTCCGGGAGCTTGACGAGCTTCTTGAGGGCTTCGCCGGTCCACTCGCCGAAGTCGCACTCGATGAGGCCGCGCGCTACCCGTACTCGCAGCCCCAGGGCGGCAGCCAGGGGCGCGGCGGTTTCCTGCGTGCGTTCGAGCGGCGAGGCATAGACCGCGGCGATGCGGGGGCGGACGCCGTCCGCGGGAGCCCAGGCGGCCAGGCGCTCGCCGAGCTTCGAGGCCTGCTCCTTGCCGGCGTCCGCCAGGTGCAGCCCCGGCGCCCGGCCGGGAAGGACCTGTCCGGTGCTCGGTGTGGTGCCATGGCGCACCAGGAGCACCAGGGTCGCAGGTGGCGCCGGGGCAGCCTTGGTCGATCGCTTGGGAGTCGCCATCTCGGCCTGCCAACCTAGTGTCTGCCGCATGGAGAACGGCCAGGCTGCCGGTGCGGGCGCCGACGGTACTGGGGCTGCTGGTGATGGGACCAGGGCCCTGGATCGCCTCGAACGCCAGATCGTGGCCTGCCGGGCCTGCCCGCGCCTGGTCGATTGGCGGGAGACGGTGGCGACGACCCGGCGGGCTGCGTTTCGCGACGAGGAGTACTGGGGCCGACCGGTGCCCGGTTTCGGCGATCCAGCCGCAGTCATCGCCATCGTCGGCCTGGCGCCGGCAGCCCACGGTGGCAACCGCACGGGTCGCGTGTTTACCGGTGACCGGTCCGGTGACTGGCTCTTCGGGTCGCTCTACCGGACCGGCCTGGCCAACCAGCCGGTTTCGGTGCGGCGCGGTGACGGGCTCCGCCTCGACGGCGTATGGGTCACCGCGGCCGTGCGGTGCGCGCCTCCGGCCAACCGTCCCACGCCTGAAGAGCGGGACCAGTGCTTCCCGTACCTGATGCGGGAGCTGGCCCTCCTGAGCTCGGTGCGGGTACTGGTGGCGCTGGGGCAGTTCGGCTACGACGTGGTCGCCCGAGCTGTCGACCTCCGCCGCCGGCCCCGGTTCGGCCATGCGGTCGAGGCGGTGGCGCCGGACGGGCGTACGGTGATCTGCTCGTATCACCCCAGCCAGCAGAACACCTTTACCGGAAAGCTGACCGAACCCATGCTCGACGCCGTGTTCGTCCGGGCCTGTCAGCTGGCGGGCCGGTCGGCCTGATGCCGGAGCTGCCGGAAGTCGAAGGGTACCGGGAGCTGGCCGAGCGAGCCGCCCTTCATCGACCCATCGCCGCCGTCGAGGCGCCCGACGCCTGGTATCTCAAGCGGGGCCTGGTGGCGGCCGCCGCCGAGACCGCGCTCGTCGGCCGTCAGCTTTCGGGTTCGCGGCGGCGCGGGAAGCTGATGCTGCTCGACGCCGGTCCCGCGGACGGCTTGCCGGACGTCGTCATCGGGTTGCATTTCGGCATGAGTGGGCGGCTCATCGTGGACGGCCTGGCCAGTGTCGATCGCCTCCTCTACACGCCGGCGGGCGATCCCACCCGGCATGACCGATTCACCCTGCGCTTCTCCGACGAAGGTTGGCTGGCCATTCGCGACCCCCGCCGCCTGGGCGCGGTGGAGCTGGACCCAGACGAGGAGCGGCTCGGCCCCGACGCCCTGACCGCCACGCTGGCCGACATGCGCCGGGCCCTGGCCGGCAGTTCGGTGGCGTTGAAGGCTCGGTTGCTGGACCAGAGCCGCTTGGCCGGAGTCGGCAACTTGATCGCCGACGAGGTGCTCTGGCGGGCCGGACTGGCTCCGGCGCGCCCAGCGAGCTCCCTCACCGCCAACGAGCTGCGTCGCCTGCACCGCCACATAGCCAGCGGGCTGGCCGACCTGATCCGGCGAGGTGGGTCGCATCTGGGGGACCTGCAGCCGGAACGCCGCCCGGGTGGTCACTGCCCCCGCGATCACGCCGAGCTCAGCCGAGCAACCGTGGGAGGGCGGACGACGTGGTGGTGTCCTCGGCATCAGCACTGACCTCCCGACTTCGGAGCAGCAGCACCGCCAGCACGGCCGCGGCGGCGGCGCACACCGCGGCACCGCCGAAGATGGTGTGCAACTCGCTGAGCAGGGCCTTGGTGGTGGCGTTGTCGTACGCGGGGCAAGACCCCGGATGGGTCGGGCACAGCACCAGGGGGGAGCCGATCCGGGCCTGGGCGGCGTAGAAGCGATGCAGGCCGATCGCCGTCAGCGCGGAGAGGCCGGCGAGCATCCCGATGGTGCGGGCCACCACGGCAAGGGCGCTGGCCAGGGCGTGCATGCGCGGCTGCACCGCCCCGAGGATGGCTATGTTGACCGGGGCGATGGCGAGCCCGAAGCCCAAGCCGCACACCACCAATTCGGCGTCACTCCACCGCGGGCCGCCCCCCAGGGCGGTGGCCGACCACGACGCCATCCCCACGAACGCCCCGGCGGCCAGGACCATCCCGCTGCCGGCGACGACCGGTGCCCGGGACCGACCCCGGCACAAGGCGCCGCCGACCACCGCACCGATCGGCACGGCCACCAAGAAGCGCACCAGCACCAGGGCCGCCGCCACCTCCGAGTTGGGGTCCACCGTGGTCCGGGCGAACAGGGGCACGTCGACGAGAGCGGCCATGAGCGCCCCGCCTAGGGCCAGGTTGACGGCCAAGGCCCCCCACGCCGGTCGGGCGGCCAAGGCGCCCGGTTCGATCAACGGGACGCGGGCCCGACGTTGGCGCCAGTAGAACAACCCGATCAAGGCGACGGCGACCGGGCCCACCACCGGGGCACTCGATGCCACTACTTGCTTGCTGGGATCGGCGGTCGAGAACAACACCACCACGCATCCCAGGACGCCAGCCAGCAGCAAGGCTCCCGGGAGATCCGCCCGGGCGAGCACCGCCCCTGCCTGGTCCAATCGCACCAGCCGGCCGACCCGGGATGGCGCGAACCACTCCCAGCCGACGAATGCCACCAGGACGCCGCCGGCGACCAGCACGATGGGAGTGGTAAACGGCGCCCAGGGACCGGACGCCACTGGCGTCCACGCCCGTCCCACCGAGGGGCTGTTGGCGAGACGGGCGGGGGCGTCGAGCCCGAGGATCAGGCCGGCTCCACCCGCCAGGACGAGCACCAGGCCCACCACGTCGGGTAGGGGGCGCGCCAAGGCAGCCGCCGCCACAGGCGCAGGTGTCACGGCCGGCGCAGGTATCACGGCCGGTACAGGTGTCAGCGACGCCACCACGCCCGACCGGGCGCGGTGGCGTAACAGCCAGAAGCCGGCCCCGAGGACGAGGGTCACCGGCACGTTGACCCAGAAGATCGCCCGCCAGGATGCGACCGCCACGATCCCCGCCCCGTACAGCGGTCCGATCACGCTGCCGAGCTCCTGCAGGGCCCCCACCAGACCGAGCGGCAGGCCCCGGGCGTCGGGAGGCCAGCGGGCTGCGACCATGGCCAGGGTGACGGGGACCAGCCCGCCGCCGCCGAGCCCCTGGATGGCCCGGCCGGTCACCACGACCGGGAGAGCATGGGCGGTCGCAGTCACGACCGACCCGGCCGCGAAGGCACTGAGGCATCCGGCGAAGACCGGCTCGGCGCCGGCCAGGTCGGCCAGGCGTCCGATCAGCGGCAGCACCGCGGTGTAGCCGAGCAGGAAGCCGCTGATGATGGGTGTCGCCCGTTGCAGACGGTCGAGTCCAACGCCCACGCCGTTCATGATCGACGGCAGGGCCACCACCACCACATAGGTGTCGGCCGCAGCGAGGAGCACCGCGAAGGCAGCCAGGGTCAGCCGCCAGCGGTCCCGGCTGCTCGCGGCCGTGAGCGCCTGCGGGCTGGCCAGCACTACCCGGGCAGGGTGATGGTCACCGCTTCGCCGTACTTGGTGAGGGTGACGACGAAGGTGCTGTCGCTGGTCGCGCTGGTAAAGGGGCCGGTCAGAGTGATCTGGCGAACCTGCAATGACTTGGGGTTGATGGCCGCGACCAGGGTCACGGGCCGGGACGGGTTGGCATCGGGCAGGACGGGGATCGACGAGCCTGGCACGGTGGTGGTGACTTCGTCCAGCAACTCGCCGGAGATGCGCTCCTGGCCGCTGCTCTTGGCTCCGGTGCCGATGATGAGCAGGTTGCTCAGCCCGTGATTGGGGTCGAGCAGCTGCGCCGGATCGGTGAGACCGAAGCTGGCCGGGTTGGTCCGGGTGTACTTGGACTGGAAGGGCAGCTGGGCTTCGAACACGCCGCCTTTGGAGATGACCTTCACCGCGGCGTTCAACCCGCTGATCGTGATCGTAAAGGAACCTTGCAGGGCGTCCGGCCGCTGCAGGTCGCCTTGACCACCGGTGATGTTGGTGCCGCTACCCGTGACGTTCTGGCTGGTGACTGTGAAGTGGACCGACGGTGCGGCGTCGACGGTCGCCTTGGCCTGGTGCAGCAGGGTCTGCGGATCGACCTTCGGCGCTGACGAGCCGCCGCAGGCGCTCGCCAGCACGGCCGCGACTCCCGCGGCGACGATGACGTGGCGTCTCGGCACGGCCGCCGACCCTACTGGCCCACCGTCGAGTCTTCTACCCGGGCAGGTAGGTGAAGAGCATCATCTGGGTGGCATAGGCGACCAGGGCGCCGTCCTCGTCCCAGAGGGTGCTCTCGGCCGACGCCCACCCGTCGTGCGCCCAGCGGGCCCGATCGTGGGCCAGGATCCACTCGGACCGCAACGGCGCGAACAGGTGCACGGTGAGGTCCGCGCTGGGGGCGAACCAGGCCGGCTGGCGAGGGCCGAGTCGTTCACCGACGCTGCCCGGCATCCGGTCCGCCATAGTGATGACCCCGAGGGGGTCGAGATCGCCGTCAGCCAGCCGGGGTGGATCATCGAAGCGGAGCCAGGTCGCGACCTCGGACGTCGTCGGTTGGTAGTCGTCCCAGGGGCGGTGGCCCAGAGCGGCTCGCCCCTCGACCCGGTCCCAGAAGGGGCGGGGAGGGAACGATTCGACACCCGGCGGCGGAGCGTCCCGATACGACGGGCACTCGGCCGGCGGCGGCACCGTCGGCGGTGTGGCGTCGACGAACGACGGACCCGGTCGGGTGGCACCGAAGACGGCCACCGTGGTCGCTCCCGCAGAGGTTCCCGGGTTGCGTACGCTCGCCAGCACCTGGCTAGCTGACCGGCCGCGGCGCAGGACTTCGACGTCAATCTCCAATTGACCGGCGGCCACCTGGCCGGCGAACACGGTCGTGCAGGTCCGCAGCTGCTGAGCGGGATCAGCCACCTCCTGGGCTGCAGCCCGCAAGCCGAAGGAGACGATGATCCCCCCTTGTGGCAACGGCACCAGGTCCCAGCTGTGGTCCAACGCGGCGACGTATCGGCCGGGGCCGGCTGCCGTTACCACTACGTCATCTGCGAACGTGCCCACCACGCCAGGTTGTTCGGCGCCGACTGTCACGGTCAAGCGCAGAGGAGGCGATGAGTTTCGCCAGGGCATCGTCGTCCAGATCGAGGTCTGCGGCGCAGCACATTACGATACGTCTCGTATCAGATCCTGCTACACTCCAACTCGATGCCTGGTTCGATTGTTTCCGCCGGAGTGAAGCGAGGCCGACCCCGCAGCGAGCAGGTCGAGCAGGCCATCCTGCGAGCCGCCGCCGCGGTGCTGCTCGAGCGCGGACTGGCGGCCATGACCATCGAGGACGTGGCCGAACGAGCGGGAGTCGGCAAGGCGTCGATCTACCGCCGGTGGTCGACGAAGGGCACGCTGGCCCTGGATGCCTTCCTGGCCGAGTTTCTGGCTTCGCAGCCGCTTCCTGACACCGGCTCGTTGGACGGCGATCTGCGGGCGGCGCTGCGAGCTTGGGTGCGCACCGTCCGAGGGACGCCGACGGGGCGGGCCTTAGGAGGACTGATAGGTCAAGTACAGCACGATCCGGAGCTCGCTATCGCCTGGACCCAGCGGGTCGTCACCCCGATTCGCGCCCAGCACCGCCGGATTATCGAGCGCGCCATGGAGCGGGGCGAGATACCCGCCGATTCTGAAGCGGACCTTCTTCTCGACATGCTCTACGGGCCGGCGTACCACCGCCTGCTCAACGGACACCTGCCCCTCACCAACCGGTTTATTCACCAGGTGGTCGCCATGGTCATGGTCGGCGCCGCCGCGGGCGCCAGCGCCCCGGCCTCGAAGGCACGGCGCTGACCCTCAGCGAGGCGCCACCGCGGCCCGGCGCCAGCCGCGCTCAGTTACTGCGGTTGAGCCGGGCGAACATCCCTTTCTGGGCTTTGTACAGCTTGGGGAACTCGGCGAACAGCCGGTCATAGACGGCGCGTTTGGCCGGGTCGGGAAAGAACGTGGTGTCGACCGGAACGAGCGAACGGACCTCGGCCGGCTGCACTTCGCCCCGGGCGAGGCCGGCAAAAATCGCCGCGCCCCGCAGGTTGGCGTGCAGCGGCTCCGCGACCCGTTCGATGCGGCGGTCGAGGACGTCAGCGACGATCTGGCACCACAGGTCGGCCTGGGCGCCGCCACCGATCAGGCGGATCGGATCCAACCGTCGTCCGGTGAACCTGTCCGCCCCTTCGAGCAGCCACCGGGAGTTGTAGGCGACTCCTTCCAGCACGGCTCGCACCAGGTGGGGGCGGGTGGTCGACAGGGAGACGTTGTGAAGACCCCCGCGGGCGTGGCGGTCCGAGATCGGGGAGCGTTCACCGGTGAGCCACGGGGTGAAGATGACGTTGCCACTGCCGGGCGCAACGGTGGCGGCCATGTCGACGAGCGCCCCGTAGTCGACCGGGCCGCCCTCCGGCCCCGCCAGGCCATCAGGCGGGGACACGATGTTGTCGCGCAGCCATTCGAAACAGCGCCCGGCCGTGTCCTGGTTGTTGACCAGCAGGTACCGGCCGGCCGTCAGGCCGGGAACGGTCGCCATCTGGTGCAGGAGATCGGTCTTCTTCTTGGCCAGCGGGCAGCTGATCCACGAAGTGGTGCTGATCGCCATGTGCGTCTCGTAATCCAGCACCGCCCCGGCCCCGACCGCCGCCGAGTGCAGGTCGAGGGTTCCCGTCACCACCTGGACGCCGGCGGGTAGGCCCATCTCGGCGGCGACGGAGGACGCAACCGGCCCGATCACCGAACCGGTCGGGTAGAGCGGCGGCAGCTTGGCCCGAGTGACTCCGGACCGGCGGACCAGGACCGGGTCGTAGTCTCGGATCTCCACCTGGCGGGTGTCGGTGAGCCAAGCCGGCGTCATCGACGCTGGTGATGCCGCGGCCACGCCCGTAAAGCGCATCGACAGGTAGTCGACCGGCTCCAGGTACCACCGGGCGGCCCGAGCCACATCAGGGTGGTCTTTTTCCAAATGGAGCATGTGCCCGAGGGAGTCGTCGCCGGCCGTGGAGGGCGGAACCCCAGAGCGACGGATCCAGGTGGCCGCCGCGCCGGGCGCGTAGCCCGCCAGCGGTCCGCCGACGGCACGCTGGGCGTGCGGGCCGCCGCGGGTATCCATCCACATGACGCAGTCCGATACCGGCCGCCCGGTTTCGTCTACGGGGACGGTGCTGGACCACTGGCCGGTGACGCTGACGGCGACGACCTGCTCGCGAGCGACGGCGCCGCTTGCCAGGGCCCGGCGGGTGGTGTCGACGACGATCGTCCACCACTCCTCGGCGTCCTGCACGGCCCCGCCGCCGTCCAGCCACCGGGTCTTGACGGCGACGTGGTCGTGCCAGGCGACCCGACCGTCCAGCGAGACGAGGCCCACCTTGGGCCCGCCGGTCCCCAAGTCGACGGCGAGGACCATGCGGTCCTCTCGCCGGGCCGGAGGTCCGCTGCCGGCCGTACTGGTCACGCGGTGGCCTCCGGTGGCACTGACATCTGCTGGTCGAGCATGCCGGCCATGACCGACCGGATCAGCTGGTCGGCCTCGTGTGTCATGCCGCCCGCGACGCCGCCGTAGATGGCCCCCGTGAACGGCTGCTCGGCCGCGTGCTTCTTGGCGTAGGCCACCGCCTCAGCCAAGTCGGTGGCAAAGGTCTCCACCACGCCGGGCTGCGTCTGCGGCCGGGTGACCGCCATGTGGAGGGCGTTGGGGTACTGCTGGCCGTTGAGCCGCCAGCCCCGCCGGCGCAGAAAGTCGTTGACGTGGTAGATGTCGAACTCGTCGGACGTGAAGCTGAAAAGGAAGTTCGGCCGCCCGATCAGGCGCAACTCCGGATGGGCCCGCACTGCTTCTTGCATGGCCGCCGAGGTGGCGAAGATGGCCTCGGCGCAGCGGCGGTAGCCGGCCCGGCCCAGCTGGACCATGGCGGCCCAGGTGGCAGCCAGCAGGCCTCCCGATCGTGAGCCCTCGATCCCCGGCGAGAAGTACTTCCCTCCGCTCCAATCGGTCAGGAAGAAATACTGGGCCTGGCGCAACGCCTGGTCCCGAAACAGCAACGTCGAGCTGCCTTTGAGGGCGTAGCCGTACTTGTGGGTGTCGGCCGAAATGCTGGTCACGCCCGGAACCCGAAAGTCGAAGACGGGGATGTCATAGCCCAGCTCCTCGCCGAAGGGGAGGATGAAGCCGCCGAGGCAGGCGTCCACATGCAGGCCGATACCGCCGTCGGCGGCCAGGGCCCCCAGCTCGGCGATGGGATCGATGGTGCCGTAGCCGTAGTTGCCCGCCGACCCGATGACCGCGACTGTCTGGGCATCGATGTGGTCGGCCACCCAGTCGACGTCGACGCGGGTCGTGACGGGGTCGACCGGGGCCCGGCGCAGCTCGACGCCGAAGAGGTGGCACGCCTTGTCGAAGGCCGGGTGGGCGGTCTCGGGCTTGATCAGGTTGGGCGCGGTGACGCCGCTCTGCTGGGCCGCGTGCTCACGGTAGGCGAGGACCGCGTGCAGGATGCTGCCCGTCCCACCGGTCGTCACCAACCCGCCGGGCTCCGAGCCGGAGACGGCATCAGGATGGAACAGATCGAGGGCCATGGCGATGATCTCGCCCTCGAAGTTGGTGGCGCTGGGGCACATGTCGCGCTGGAGCACGTTGACGTGGGCGAACAGCCCGAAGGCCTGATTGAGAAAATCGTAGTGCTCATGGTCACCGCAGTACATGGTTCCCGAGCATTTGCCCGTCTCCCAGAAGGCGTCCTCCTCCTTGGCCATCGCCTGCAGCTGGGCGAGGATCTCGGCGCGGGGCCGGCCCTGCTCTGGCAGAGCCCGATGGACAGGGAACCGCTCCGCGTAAGGGAATTCACTCATAGGACACCTCCTTGTCTGGGTGCGAGTCACGGCTGTCCGACGTCACCTGGAGCGCCTGATGGTGCAGCTCGCGGGTGGCTGCGGCGATGACGAAACCGCCGGCCAGGGGCACCTCTCCGTCCCACCCGGTCACCACCCCGCCCGCGGCTTCGACGATCGGCACCAGGGGCAGGATGTCGTAGGCCTGCAGGCGGGCCTCCACCACCAGATCTACGTGGCCGGCGGCGAGCATGCAGTAGGAGTAGCAGTCGCCACCGAAGCGTTGCAGGCGCACCTGGGTGGAGAGCCGAGCGAAGGCGGCTTGCTCCCACGGGGCCGCGAACATGCTCGGATGGGTGGAGTACATGGTGGTCCGGGCCAGGTCGGTGGTGGCCCGGGTCCGCAACGGTTGGCGTCGGCCGCGGTGCTCGAGCCAGGCCGTGCCGTCGACGGCACCGAACGTCTCGTCGAGATAGGGCTGTCGGCACCAGCCGGCGACGGGCCGCCCGTCGACGACGAGCCCGAGGAGCACGCCCCACAACGGCATACCGCTCACGAACGCCTTGGTGCCGTCGATGGGATCGATGACCCACGTCATCGACGGGGCCGAGGGTCCGGTCGTGCCCCCTTC
>DASXZS010000186.1:0-4220 GCA_036501785.1 Acidimicrobiales bacterium
CGACGGCATCGTCGACAGTGTGTCGCGCGTCGTGCTCGGCAAGGAGGAGACCATCCGCCTGGCCCTCGTCGGCGTGTTCGCCGAAGGCCACCTGCTGCTCGAGGACGTGCCCGGGGTGGGCAAGACCAGCCTGGCCAAGGCCCTGGCCCGCTCGTTCGACCTGGAGTGGCGCCGCATCCAGTTCACCCCCGACCTGCTGCCATCCGATGTCACCGGCGCCAGCGTGTACGACCGCGAGACGGGCTCGTTCGCGTTCCGCCCCGGTGGGGTGTTCGCCAATGTGGTGTTGGGGGACGAGATCAACCGGGCGTCACCGAAGACCCAGTCCGCTCTCCTGGAGGCTATGCAAGAGGGCCAGGTCACGGTGGACAACATCACCCACCGCCTGCCGTCCCCTTTTCTGGTGATCGCCACCCAGAACCCCGTCGAGCACGAGGGCACCTATCCCCTGCCGGAGAGCCAGCTCGACCGCTTCCTGCTGCGGGTGCGGATGGGCTATCCCGACCGCAGCGCCGAGCTGGACATGCTCGAGCGGCCCGAGTCCCGCACCGCGGTCGACGAACTGCCCGCCATCGCCGGACCGGAGGCGATCCCCACCTTGGTGGGGCTGGCTCGCCAGGTCCATGTCGCCAGCGCCCTCAAGGGCTACATCGTCGATCTGGCCACGGCCACCCGCAATCACCCGGCGCTGTCGCTGGGCATGTCGCCCCGCGCCGCCCTGGCATTGCAACGAGCCTCCCGGGCGCTGGCGGCCTCGGCTGGACGGGAGTACGTGATTCCTGACGACATCAAGTACCTGGCCGGCCCGGTGCTGGAGCACCGCCTGGTGCTCTCCCCCGAAGGTGTCGTCACCGGCGTCGACATCGCCGAGGTCGTCGCCGAGGTCCTGCGCAGCGTGCCAGTTCCGGCCGGACGAACAGGCAGCTGATGGGGGCCGGGCGCCCCGGCCTCACCGCCCGCGGGTGGGCGCTGCTCGCCGCGGCCGGGTCGCTGGCGATCGGGGCCTTCTTGTTCGGGGTCGAAGAGCTGTACCCGGTGGCTGGCGCCGCGATCGTCTTGATCGTTGCGGCCCACAGCTGGGTGCGTCGTCGCAGCTGGGATGTACGGGTCGTCCGGCATGTCCGCCCCGCTCGGGTACCGGCCGGAATGGCGGCCCGGGTCGAGCTCGCCGTGGTCAATCACGCCCGCCGCCCCTCTCCGATACTGGCGGCCCAGGATCCCTTCGACGGCGGCCGCCGGTGGGCCCGCTTCCTCATCGCGCCTCTGGAGCCCGGCGAGGTTCGCTGGGCGGCCTACACCCTGCCCACCTCCCGGCGGGGCGTGTTCGGTCTGGGACCGCTGCAGCTCGAACTGACTGATCCGTTCGGGCTCAGCCGGGTGATGGTCGACGGGTGTCCGCCGGCGACGCTCACGGTCCACCCCAAAGTCGAGCCCATCCGGTCTCGTCACGTCCCCGCCGAGGCCGACCCAGACATGCGGGTGCAGCTGCCGGTCCTCGGCCGGGTCGGCGACGAGTTCTACGGCTTGCGCGAGTACCGGGTCGGCGATGACCTGCGGCGGGTGCACTGGGCCTCCACGGCCCGGACCGACCAGCTGATGATCCGCCAGCCCGAAAACTTGCTCCAGGGCCGGCTCACTGTGGCGGTCGACCTACGAGCCTCCATGCACGACTATGAGACCCTGGAGGCGGCCCTGTCCGCCGCGGCCAGCGTCGTCATGTCCGGCATCCGGCGCCGGATCCACGTGCGAGTCGTCACCACCACGGCTGTCGACACCGGCTTCGGCTCCACCGCCGCGCACGGCGCCGCGGTGTTGGACGTCCTGGCTGCCGCCGAGGTGCGGCCGGGGACGTCACTGGCCGACGACCTGCGGATCGGCGCCGGGTCGGGACCCCTCACTGTGATCACCACCGACTCTGCCGGCGAGGCAGATCTGGCCGCGGTCACCCAAACCCGGCCCCACGACCACCCCACCCTCGTCATCTTCGAACACGCCGGCGCCCATGGCCCTCCAGTCGGGCTCGGGCGGCGCCCCAGCCGCTGCCGGGTGGTGGCGGTATCGGCCGGCGGCTCCTTCCGGGCCGCGTGGGAAGGGGCGGCATGCTGACCGCTCCCCCCGCTGACCCGGCCCGGCGGGCGCCGTCGCAGCCGATCCCGGCCAGCCGATCCATGGGGGCGCGCCCGCAACCGGCCCCACCTCGAGTGGACGGCTTCGCCGGGGCCACGGTCGCCCTGGCCCTCCTGACGATAATCTCCGTGGCCGGCCTGGTCCGGGTGTTCTCCGGTCACCAGTGGCTGCCACCGGTACTGATCATGGTCACCGGGGTGTACACGGTGTGCTGGGCCACCCGACGGGCTCGCCTGCCGCGACTCGTCGCCCTGGCCCTCGACCTGGCCGCCGTCTGGGCCCTGGCCGGCTGGACGACCCTCGGGTCGTCCACCAATTTCGGCTTTCCTGGGGGCCGCACGGCAACACAGTTGTGGTCGGCGCTGGCCCAGGCCCGCCTTGACTTCGCCAACGCGGTGACCCCTGCGGCGGCCACCCAGGGCTTCAAGCTGGCAGTGGTGCTCGCCGCTGGGCTGGTGGCCGTCGTCGCCGACTGGGTGGCCTTCCGGTGGCGTTCGGCGCTGTACGGCGCGGTCGCCCCGCTCGCCTATTTCGTGGCCTGCTGCGCCCTCGGGCAGGGCTCGGGTCGCGAGTGGGCCGTGACCTCCGAGGTCGCCGGTCTGCTGTTGTTCTTGCTGGTGCACCGGAGCAGTGTCGGCCGAGCCGACCAGGCCTGGTTCGGCAATCACCGAGCCGGTACGGCCCGCTGGGCCCTGACGGCCGGCGCCATCGCCGGGGCCGCCTCGTTGCTGGCCGCGGTGGCGATCACGCCGGCGGTGAGCGCGACCGAAGGGCGGGGCATCCTGGGCTGGCGCGGCGGCTTCGGCCAAGCGGGTTCCGGCCCTCGACAAGTCCCCAACCCCATCGTCGATCTGCACACCCGGCTGCTCAACCTGAGCGACACTCCCGTGTTCCAGGTGCAGAGCGCCGTTCCGTCGTACTGGCGGCTGACATCGCTCGACACCTTCACCGGCCAGGACTGGGTGTCGACCAACTCCTACCGCAGCTTCGGAAACCGCCTGCCGGGAATTCAGGCCGTGCCGCCCGGAACCCGTGTCGTGCAGGAGAACTTCACCGTGCAACAACTGGACTCGGTCTGGCTGCCGGACGCCTTTACCCCAGTGGCCGTCAGCGGCGTGCGCAACGTCAGCTACGACCCCACCTCCGGCAGCCTGATCACGTCGCACTCCACCTCCGACGGCCTGGCCTATTCCGTCGACGCTTACCAGTTCCTCTCGAACCTCGACCCGGCTCAGCTGCAGAGCGCCCCACCGGTGACCCTCACCAGCTCGCTGCGCCATTACCTCCAACTCCCCGGCGGGATACCGACCCGGGTGTACAAACTGGCGAACAGCATCGTGGCCGGCCAGACCACCGAATACGGCAAGGCCCTGGCCCTCCAGAACTTCTTCCTCGGGCCGCAGTTCTCCTACGACTTGAGTCCCGTTGACGACGGCTACGGCATCAACGCCCTCACCAACTTCCTCTTCAACACCCAGAGTGGCTACTGCCAGCAGTTCGCCGGCTCGTACGCGGTGCTGGCGCGCATGGTGGGTCTCCCGACCCGCTTGGCGGTAGGTTTCGCGACCGGGACCGCCCAAAGCAACGACATCTACCAGGTCACCAACGCCCAGGCGCACACCTGGCCGGAGGTGTACTTCGGCCCCGCCTACGGGTGGTTGCCGTTCGAACCCACCAAGAGCTACGACGATCCCAACTCGGCCAACTACGCCCCGCCGCCAGCTGCGGGCACCGAATCCGGGCCGACCAACTCGCCGGGGCCCCTGCCGCCAAGCCCGAAAGGGTCGGGCAACCTCACCCACCCGGCGCCCGGGAAGGGCGTCACCGCCACGACGGTGGGGAGTGCCACGGCCGGGCCGGCCTCCAGCCACGGTCACAGCACGGTCTGGGTCGGGCTCCTCCTGCTGCTGGCGGCCGCCATCGTCTGGTCCGGGTTGGTGGCCGCCTACCGCCGAGCCCGCTGGGGCGTGCGCCGATGGCAGGCGCGCCACGACCCGGGGGCCCTGGTGCGGTCGCACTGGGCGGATGTCATGGAGTTGCTCAACTGGTGGGGTGCCGGGCGCGAGCCGGGCCAGACGGACGACGAGTTCGCG
>DASXZS010000187.1:0-3656 GCA_036501785.1 Acidimicrobiales bacterium
GTGGTGCACTGCCCGACGCACGGGATCGTCCCGGTGCCCGAGGACCAGTTGCCGGTGCTGCTGCCCGACGACGTGGAGTTCCGCCCGACCGGCGAGTCACCCCTGCGCTATCACCCCGGTTTCCTGCACACCACCTGCCCGGTGTGCGGCGGACCCGCCGAGCGAGAGACCGACACCATGGACACGTTCGTCGACTCCTCGTGGTACTTCGAGCGCTTCGCGGACCCCTGGGACACCGACGCCCCCATCGACCAGGCCGCCGCCGCCCACTGGATGCCCGTCGACCAGTACATCGGCGGCATCGAGCACGCCATCCTGCACCTGCTCTACGCCCGCTTCTACACCCGGGCGCTCGGCGACCTGGGTCTGGCGCCGATGGCGGTGCGGGAGCCCTTCGCCCGGCTGTTCACCCAGGGGATGATCACCCTGGACGGCTCGAAGATGTCCAAGTCCAAGGGCAACCTGATCGCGCCCGAGAACTACTTCGACACCGTGGGCGCCGACTCGCTGCGGTTGTTCCACCTGTTCGTGGGGCCGCCGGCGGACGACTTCGAGTGGAGCGCACAGAGCGACCAGATGATGGAGGGCTGCCACCGGTTCTTGGCCCGCGTCTGGCGGCTGGCCACCGGAGGCGTGGAGCGGGTGACCCTGGTGGACCGGGAGCCGGTTGCGGCCGACGTCGAACTGGAGAAAGCGACGCACCGGTTGGTCGACCGGGTCAGCCGTGACTGGGACCGCTGGTCGTACAACACGTCCGTGGCCGCAGCCATGGAGTTCGTCAACACCCTGTACCGGCATATTCAGTCGGAGGAGGGGGCCCGGCGGGCGACGGTCGACGCGGCCATCGACACGTTGTTGTTGTTGCTGGCACCCATGACGCCCCACATTGCCGCGGAGCTGTGGGAACGCCGGCACCGGTCCGAGGGCCAGGCCGGCGGGGCCGGCCAGGCCGGCCGGGCCGGCGGGGCGGCCGGCAGCGTGCACGCGCAGCCCTGGCCCGTCGCCGATCCGGCGCTGGTGAAGGTGGACAGCGTCACCATGGTCGTGCAGGTCAACGGCAAGGTCCGCGACCGGGTGGACGTCGACGCCGGCATCGGCGAGTCGGACGCGGCCGCGGTGGCGTTGGCGCTGCCGAAGGTCGTCGCCGAGCTGGCCGGCCGGACGCCGGCGAAGGTGATCGCCCGGCCGCCCCGGCTGGTCAACGTGGTGGTCTAGGCCGGCGCCGGCGCCCCGGTGTCTTGCTGCGCGGGCGGATCGCTGCGGGCCTCGCGGTCCGAGCCAGCGCGCCATCGGTTGGCCCGATGCCGTCCCGTCGGAGGCTGGCGCCCGCCTGAATAGAAGTCAGAACCGGACGGCATAGGGGCTAGTTCTGACTTCTATCGGCGGAGTCGCAACATTCCGGGGGGACGTCACAGGCTTGGGGCAGGATTGGCCAACATGAAGCTACATGTCGATCTGGATCGAATTGGCCGGCGCCA
This sequence comes from Acidimicrobiales bacterium, assembly GCA_036501785.1. Taxonomy (GTDB): domain Bacteria; phylum Actinomycetota; class Acidimicrobiia; order Acidimicrobiales; family Palsa-688; genus PALSA-693. Next base: position 1,479 of record DASXZS010000187.1, read on the forward strand.
GTATGCGCTGGTGACGTCGAAACAGCTGGCAGGGCTCGGTTGCCCTGAGCGCCGGCGGAGAGAGCTGATTGCCGAAGGCCGGTTGATCTGAGTGCGGCGAGGCGTGTACCGACTGTGCGGGGCGGAACCGAGCTGGCGCACGGCGGCCCTGGCGGCGGTGCTGGCCGCCGGCCATGGCGCCGTGCTCTCGCACCGCAGCGCCGGAGTGCTCTTGGGGTTTCCTGGACCCGCATGCTGGCCGACACCTCCAAGTCCCGGCCGGAACTGATCGGCGAGTCGGTGCGTGCAGTCGTAGTGGAGCGGCGCCAGCAGTTCGGGCTGGCGTCGTAGCTCAGCGCAGCTTCAAGCCGGCCAGGATGCGGGGCGCCACGTCCTGTCCGGACGCCCCTGCCCCGCCGGAGGGCATGTAGAGGCTGATGCGGTCGACCAGGTCGCCGAAGCGCTGCTGCAGCAGGCCGGGGATCTCCTCGGGTGTGCCCCGTACGGCGAAGGCGTCGAGCACGTCGTCGTCGATGCGCCGGCCCATCTCATCCCATTCGCCCTGCTTGGAGAGGGCGTTGAGCTCACCCTGGAGGTCACCCCACCCATGCCGTTCCAGCACTGGGCGGTAGGCGGGCGTGGACCCGTAGAAGGCGATCCGCTTGCGGGTTTCGGCGTCGGCCGCAGCGATCTGCTCGTCGGTGTCACCGGTTGACACGAAGGCCGGGTAGGACAGCTGGAAGTCGGCCCTGGTACGGCCGGACGACGCCAGCCCGGCCTCGGCTGTCGGCATCGTGACCTCCCGCAGATACCGCTCGGTGGTGAACCCGTGGACGAGGAGTCCGTCAGCGACCTCGCCGGCGACTCGCGTCATGCCCTCGCCGACGGCGGCCAGGAAGACCTTGGGTCCGCCGAAGTCGTTCGCATCGGGGTGGAAGAACGGCGTCATCAGGGTGTGGGTGTAGAAGTCGCCGCGGAAGTCGAGCTTGGTGCCATTCTGCCAGCAGTCCCAGATGGCGCGCATGGCCGAGATGAACTCCCGCATGCGGGGCGCCGGGTGGGACCACGGCATCGAGTAGCGCTTCTCGATGTGCGGCTTGATCTGCGACCCGAGGCCGAGCAGGAAGCGCCCCTGGGAGTAGTCGTTGAGGTCCCAACCGACATTGGCGGCGGTCATCGGGCTGCGGGCGAAAGCCACTGCGATGCCGGTACCGAGATCCAACCGCTCGGTGTGCTCGGCTGCAATCGCCACTGGCAGGAAGGGATCGTGGGAGGTCTCGGCGGCCCACACCGCGTCGTACCCGGCGTCTTCCGCCTTCTGGGCCTGGCTGGCCGCGGCCCTGAGGTCGCCGCTGATTCCCCCGTCTACTCGCATGGCTCGGAGCCTATCGGGATGCGCACGACGGCCGGCGGGGTCAGCCAGCGGACCGGCCAGCGGGTCGATCAGTGCTCGCCCCGCAGGAATCGCTCCAACTCGGCCGCCAGCTCATCCCCGGAAGGCAGGTCCCCGAAGGCGGTGGCGGCCAGGCCCTGCTCCCGGTCCTGCTGCGCTTCCAGCTGCCGCACCAGGGCGGCGTGCTCGTCGCTGCCGGCGATGAGTTGCTCGATCTGCTGGTTGGTTGACGCGGCCGCGGCCTGGAGGCCCGAGGTGTCCACCTCCAGCTTGGTGAGGCGGGCCAGGCCGTCGAGAAGGGCGGCGGCGGCGGCCGGGTAGGGCATCGCGGAGGCGTAGTGCGGGACTCGGGCCCACAGCCCGACCGCCGGAAGATGGGCCTCGCCGAAGGCGAACTCCAAGGCGCCCTGCACGCCGGAGGGCACGTCGATGCTGGCCGGCAGGAAGCCGACCCGGGCGGCCAGCTCGGCATCGGTCGACGTGCCGACCAGCCGGACCGGGCGGGTGTGGGGGACGGGGGCAGGGAAGGCGCCCAGCCCGACGACCATCTCCACCTCGAGCCGGGAGGCCAGCCCCACCACCTCGGCGATGAACTGATGCCAGCGCATATCCGGTTCGGGCCCGGTCAGCAGCAGCACGCTGCGTCCGGTGCGGTTGGTGGCGGCCATCAAGCGGATGGTGGCCCAGCGCAGCTCGGTGTCGACGCCGTTGACGATCCGCAACGTCGGCCGCCGGGCCCGGAAGTCGATGAGCTCGTCAGAGTCGAAGGTGGCGACCAGCTCGCTGGGCATGGCGCCCAGAAGGGC
>DASXZS010000188.1:0-5097 GCA_036501785.1 Acidimicrobiales bacterium
CCCGGGTGACCCGGCTCGCCGGCCGGGTCCGACGGGCCGGCGAGGTCCGAGGGGCCGGGCCCTCGGACCTCCTCGGGTGAGCCCGCCTCACCCCGTGCGTCAGTCTCGACCGCGGGGCCGGGCGGGCGGTAGTGGCGGGCCAGCAGGACGCGCTCCTTGGCTTCCATGGTCTCCGCCTCGTCGGGATCCTCGTGATCGAGACCGAGAAGGTGCAGCAGCCCGTGCACCACCAGCAGGGCGAGCTCGTCCTCATAGGTGCCGGCATGGTCCGGGGCGTTGCGGTAGGCGACCGCCGGGCAGATCACCACGTCCCCCAGCAACGTCGGGGCCTCCTCCGGTTCGGCACTGAATCCCGGCCCGGTGCCGCCCGAGTCAGGTGAACGACCGCTCTCCGGCGGCTCCTCATCGATCGGAAACGCCAGCACGTCAGTGGGGCCGTCCTTGCCCAGAAAGCGCCCGTTGAGGTCGGCGATGGCCGTCTCGTCGACGAACAGCAGCGACACCTCCGTCTCGCCCCGAACCCCCTCGTCCGCCAGCACCGCCTCCGCCAACTTCACCCAGCGGAGGGCGTCGACGGGGCGGGCGGACTGTTCGTCCGCCGCGAACACGACCGCGCCCATGGGTACCGCCTCGCCCGTTCTTTCAGGCCGGCCCAGCAGCGCTGGCCGCCGGGCGGTCCGCGGCCTCGTAGGCGCTGACGATGTCGCCCACGATGCGGTGCCGCACCACGTCCCGCCGGCCCAGCCGCACCCACGACAGGCCCTCGATGCCGATCAGCACCAGCTCGAGCCCAATCAGGCCTGACCGTCCACCGGGGAGGTCGACCTGGGTGTCGTCACCGGTCACCACCACCTTGGAACCGAACCCGATCCGGGTGAGGAACATCTTCATTTGCTCGGGCGTGGTGTTCTGGGCCTCGTCGAGGATGATGAAACTGCTGTTGAGCGTCCGGCCGCGCATGTACGCCAGGGGCGCCACCTCGACCGTCCCGGCGTCGAGCAGCCGGCGAGCCCCTTCGGTGCCGAGCATGTCGTACAGCGCGTCATAGAGGGGGCGCAGGTACGGGTCGATCTTGGCCATGAGGTCGCCGGGCAGGAACCCCAGCCGCTCGCCCGCCTCCACCGCGGGGCGGGTCAAGATGATGCGGTCCACCTGCTTGGCCTGCAGGGCCTGCACCGCCAGCGCCACCGCCAGGTAACTCTTGCCGGTACCGGCCGGCCCCACCCCGAAGGTCACGATGCTGTCCCGGATGGCATCCGCGTACCGCTTCTGACCGCTGGTCTTGGGCCGCACCGAACGACCCCGCGCCGACCGCAGCACCTCCGCCGTCAAGACCTCCGAGGGGCGCTCGTCGGCCCGCACCATGTCGATGGTGCGGTGCACCACCTGCGGGTCCAGCAGTTGGCCCTGCTCCAGCAGGAGCCGCAGCTCGTCGACCAGTCGGGCGGCCACCGCCGCGTCTTCGCCGTCGATGGTGAATTCATTGCCCCGGGCGTGGATCGAGGTGCCTTCGAACGCGTCCTCCACCAGCCGCAGGTTCTCGTTGAGCGGGCCGACGAGGCGGGGCATCAGGTGGTTGGGGACGGTGACGGTTACGGTCGTGGACACAGGCGGGCTCGGCAGCCAGGCTACTGCCTCGGCGGTGCGGTGAGCGGGAACGGCACGCCCGGTTGGGCTCAACCCGGCGGCCAGCCCATCTGGCGACCCCCCAGGACATGCAGGTGCAGATGCGGCACGCTGTTGAGGGCATCCTCGCCGACGTTGAACACCAAGCGGTAGCCCGAGTCGGCGATCCCCTGCGAACGGGCCACCGCCTGCGCGGTCAGGAACATCTCGGCCAGGAGCTCACCGTGCTCGGCAGCCAGCTCGCCGGCGTTGGTGATGTGCTGGCGTGGCACCACCAGCACGTGGATCGGGGCGGCCGGGTTTACGTCGAAAAAGGCGTACGTGCGCGCCGTCGAGATCACCTCCTTGGAGGGGATTTCGCCGGCCACGATCTTGCAGAACAGGCAGTCAGCCATCAACGCCACGGTAGCGTCGCGCACTGTGGCGGATCCGCAACGCGGCGACGACCTGGTGGCGGCCTTCACCGCCTGGGCCGCCGAACAGCGGACCGCCGCGGCCGCGGCGGGTCGCACCCGAGAACGGTCCCAGCGCGAGCTGGCGGGCGCCGCCGCCACCTGGTCGGGGATCCTGGTAGATCTGGCTGAGCAGGCCAGCGCCGTGATCGTGGCCGTGGCCGGCCTCCGCCGCCCGGGCCGGATCGTCGGCGTGGGCCGCGACTTCTGCGTATTGGACGCACCGACCCGGGCGGCGTTGATCTCCCTGCCCGCCATCTCGGCGCTGTCGTCGGATCAGACCCGCCCCGGTGCGGACCAGCCCGCCGGCGATCGTCACCCCACCATCGAACTGACGCTCGTCGCCGCCCTGGCCCGGCTGGCCGAACAGCGCGCTCCCGTCACCGTGGTGGCCCGTGACGGGCAGGAAACGACCGGCGACCTGATCGCCGCCGGCGACGTGCTCACCGTACGGGCGCCGCGCCCAGCTCGCCGGCTGACCTACGTGCCTCTCGACGCGGTAGCCCTGTGCGACCTCCGCTAGGGCGGAACTAGTGCGAGGCGTCCTCGCGCTCCTCGTGGGCGTCGCGTGCCTCGCGTGGCTTGGGCTCCGGGTAGAGGTGCTCCAGGGTGCCAGGCTCGATACGCATGCGAGTGATGAAATCCTCGATGTCGGTGGCCTGGACCCGGATCACCCGGCCCATCTTGTACGCCGGGAGCTGCCCTTCGTCAATAAATCGGTAGAGCGTCCGGAGGGTCACCCCGAGCCGCTCGCAGGCCTCTCGCGTGCCCATCCATTGGATCGCCTCAGTCATGATGACATCATAACCTCCGTATAGACACACAGGTAGGTTCTCGATAGATTTCATGTGTGGCGTGGCGAACAGCCGGTCGGACTGAGCGGAAGCGCTCCCCGGGTTTGCACCGCGGCATGGTGCCGTCGGATCCGGCCACCGTCCACCTCGGCGAACCGCACCCGATCGGCACCGGCCGGCGCCGGGCCCTGCCTGCCGGACGGGCCGTCGTGGGCGGATTCCTGGTGGCGGTGGCGGCCGTGATCGTGTTCGCGGCCTCACTGGCCGGCGCGTCCAACCCGGGCCAGTCTTGGATCGTGGCGGCCCGGCCCCTCAGCGTGGGGACCGTATTGGGGCCGGGTGATCTGACCTCGGCGACCATGCGCCTGTCACATGGCACGGCGGGCCTCGCCTACCGCCAGGCCGCCCGGGTCGAAGGCCGGACGCTCGCGGTGGCCGTGCCGGCGGGCGGGCTCATCCAGGCGCCACTACTGGCCTCTTCGAATCAGGCCCCGGCCCTCCGACCGGTCAATGTCGCGGTCGATCCGGTGTCGTTGTCCGGCCTGTCACCCGGGCAGCCCGTCGACGTCCTGGCCACCCAGGGCACGGGCAGCAGTGCGTCGGTGGCGGTCGTGATGCGAGGGGCCACGCTTGTCGCCGTCACCCAGTCCAGTTCGAGCCTGCTGTCACCCGGCGGATCGGGACAGGTGACGATCGGCGTCACCACCTTGGTCGAGGTCGAGGCCGTGATCCAAGCCGCCCATTCCGGGACGATCACCCTGGTAGCCGCGGCGCGGTCGGATGGGGTAGGCCCCGGCCCGGGGTCGGCCGGCTCGTGACCACCGAGCGCTACGTGTTGCTCGGCCTGGCGCCGGCGCGGGCACCCTGGTTCGCGTCGATGGCCCAGTGGGCCACGGCCGCCACCATCGCCGCCGAGTTCGTCAAGTGCGTGTCGGCGGACGAGGTCCGGGCTCGACTGACGTCGGGGCGGCGGCACTCGGCGTTGCTGGTCGACGCGGGCTCGCCGTCTTTTGACCGAGACGTCGTCGACGCGGCTCGGAGCGCTTCCACCCCGGTGATCGCTATCCGAGACGCCCGGTCGCCGGCGTTTTCGAGCGCCGACATCGGCGTCGTGGCCGAGCTGCCGTCCACGTTCGGCCGGGACGACCTGCTCGACGTGCTCACCGCCCACTGCCAGATGATCGGCGCCGGCGACCAGCTCCCGCCGGCGCTCGACGAGGCGTCCGTACCGTTGTGGCTGGGCCAGCTGGTCGCAGTCTGCGGGCCGGGCGGGACCGGTGCGTCCACCGTGGCCATCGCCCTGGCGCAAGGATTGGCGGCCGACGTTCGCCACGGGCGCCGGGTGGTGCTCGCCGACCTGGCCCGGCGGGCCGACCAGGCCATGTTGCACGACGCCCAGGATCTGGGGCCCGGCGCCCAGGAGCTGGTCGAAGCCCACCGCCTCGGTCGGCCCGAACCGGACGAGGTGTGGCGGACGACGTTCGACGTGCCCCGCCGCGGTTACCGGCTGTTGCTGGGCCTGCGCCGGCCCGAGGCCTGGAGCGCCCTGCGCCCGCGAGCCATCGACGCCAGCCTGGTCGGGTTGCGCCGGGCTTTTCAGGTCGTCGTGGCGGACGTCGCCGGCGACGTGGAGGGCGAAGCCGAGTGCGGGTCGGTAGATGTGGAGGAACGCAACCACCTGGCCCGCAGCGCGGTGTTGCACTCCAGCGTCGTCGTGGCCGTGGGCGCGCCGGGCATGAAAGGGGTGCACTCGTTGGCGGGATTGGTGCGGTCGTTGCTAGCGATCGGCGTGGCCGGCGGCCGGATCGTCCCGGTGATCAACCGATCCCCGCGCAATCCGCGCAGCCGGGCGGAGCTCGCCCGAGCGCTCGCCGGGTTGCTGGCGCCCACGGGTGGGGAGACCGCTCTGGCCGGCCCGGTGCACGTACCGGAGCGCAAGCTGGAGGACGTGCTGCGTGACGGCGGTCCGCTGCCGGGCGTGGTCGTCAACCCGGTCCTGCACGCGGTCCGGGTGGTGTCGGAGCGCCAGCTCGATCGGCCGCCCGCCGACGTGGATCCGACCCGCATCGCCCCTGGCTCCCTCGGCTCCTGGCCGGAGGGGGCCGACTTCGGCGCCGGCGGCGGGTGAGGCGAAAGCCAATGGCCGGCGATATGTCTGTGAGTGCGGATCGTCGGGGGGGCTGCCTCGTCACTTCCGTGGCCGATGCGCCCCACCAACGAGGGCC
>DASXZS010000189.1:0-3051 GCA_036501785.1 Acidimicrobiales bacterium
CGAAGTGGTCCCCGGGATCACCTCGGCGGTGGCGGTCCCGGCCTATGCCGGGGTGCCGGTCACCCATCGGGGCCTGGCCGCCTCCTTCACCGTCGTCACCGGTCACAGCCGCCACGCCGTCGACCGCGAGACCAATTGGGAGGCCCTGGCCGCGGCGGGCGGGACGATCGTGGTGTTGATGGGGGTGGCGCACCGAGAGGCGGTGGCCGCCCGGCTGCTCGGGGGTGGGTTGGCGCCGGACACTCCTGTCGTCGCGACCCGGTGGGGCACCCGCCCCGAACAGGCGTCCCTGCGGGTCCGCCTCGACGAACTGGGGGCCACCCCGCTCGAGCCGCCGGTGACGCTGGTGATCGGCGCTGTCGCCGGCCTGGACCTGGGCTGGTACGAACGACGCCCGCTATTCGGCCGCCGGGTCGTCGTCACCCGAGCCCGCCACCAGGCTTCGGCCTTGTCCGTTCGCCTGCGCGACCTGGGGGCCCGCCCCATCGAGGTGCCCACCATCCGCATCGACCCGCCCGCAGACGGCGGCGCCGGACTGAGCCGAGCGGTCGCCGGCCTGGTCGACGGCCGCTACGGCTGGGTGGTCTTCGCCTCCGCCAACGCTGTCGAGGCCCTGCTGACCCGGCTGCCTGACGTCCGGGCCCTGGGCGCGGTGCAGATCGCGGCCATCGGGCCCGGCACGGCCGCGGCCCTCGCCGACCGGTGCCTGGTGGCGGACCTGGTGCCGGACCGGTCACTGGCCGAAGGGCTGGTCGAAGCGTTTCCCGACCCGCCCGGGCCGGGGGCGTGCGTGCTCCTGCCCCGGGCGGCTGCCGGCCGCGACGCCCTCCCGGAGGGACTGATCGCGGCGGGCTGGGAGGTCGATGCGGTCGAGGCGTACCAGACTGTCCGGCTGCCGCTGGGCGACGCCGACCGGGCCGCGGTGGCCGGCGCCGACGCGGTGTGCTTCGCCTCGGCCTCGTCGGTCACCGGGTTCGTGGACGCGGGCGGGGCGGCCGCGATGCCGCCCGTGGTGGTGTGCATCGGTCCTACCACCGCCGCGGCCGCCAAAACGGCCGGCCTGACCGTGACCGCCATGGCTCCGGCGCCCACCATCGACGGGCTGGTGGACGCCCTAGTGGGCGCCCTCGGGCTTACGCCCCCTGCCGATCACTGAGCCGAAAGATGGGGTGCCGGTCGGCGATGGCGGCCAGTTGCTCATCGGTGGAATCCGGGCCTACGCCGTCGAAGAACACCCCCACCTCGGCCTTCCAGCGCTTCAGATAGGCCCGCAGGACCGGCACCTTGTCGGCGCCGGTGACCTCCGTGGCCGTCCGCTCGTCGCGGTGGCGGCCAAGCAGCAGGGACAGGTGCCCGTCGGCGGCGCGGACGTTGCGGACCCATTCCGCCTCGCCCCGGGGCGCCACCAGGTACTGGGCCCCGTCGCAGGTGAGCAGGTTGACCGGAACCTGGCGGGGCAGCCCGGTCTTCCGGCCGCGAACTTCGAGGACCCGGGATCCCCAGACGCTGACCCCGGCCCGGGTCAGGCCGGCGACGGTCCGGTTGAACACGTTGCGAGTGAACCACCCGGGTTGGCGGTAGTGGACTGGCATGGTGGCCTCCTTGGAGCGAGAACTGGGGTTGCGAACACTGATCCTTGTCGATAACACCTGGTGGGCTTGCCGGGCGTGTGACCGGGGGTACGGTGGGCGGCATGGGGTTCCCCGCCTCCCGGCTGCGCCGTCTGCGCCGTCACCGCCGTCTGCGTGATCTGGTCGCGGAGACCGCGCTGAGCCCCGCCGATCTCATCGCCCCGATGTTCGTCCGGGAGGGGATCGAAGAGGCGCGACCGATCGCGTCGTTGCCGGGGGTGGTGCAGCACACCACCGAGTCGCTGGTCAAAGACGCCCACCGGCTGGCCTCGCTCGGGGTGCCGGCGCTGGTGCTGTTCGGGGTGCCGGCGGCCAAAGATGCGGTGGGAAGCGGAGCGTCCGACCCGGACGGCATCGTGCAGGTTGCTCTGCGCCGCTTGGCCGACGAGCTCGGCGACCGCATCGTCCTCATGGCCGACCTGTGCCTCGACGAGTACACCGACCACGGTCACTGCGGGATCCTCGACCGGCACGGGGATGTTGACAACGACCTGACTCTCGACCGCTACGCCGAAGTTGCCCTAGCCCAGGCCGCGGCGGGCGCCCACGTGGTAGCCCCGTCCGGGATGATGGACGGCCAAGTGGGGGCCATCCGGGCCGCGCTCGACGCAGGCGGCTACACCAACGTGGCCATCCTGGCCTACGCCGCCAAGTACGCCTCGGCCCTGTACGGCCCGTTCCGCGACGCGGTGGATGTGACCATCGCCGGCGGCGGTGACCGGCAGGGCTACCAGCAGGATCACCGCAACCGCCGGGAGGCGCTGCGGGAAGTGGAGCTGGACATCGACGAGGGGGCCGACATCGTCATGGTCAAGCCAGCCCTGGCGTACCTCGACGTGATCGCGGCGGTGCGATCCCGGGTGGACGTCCCGCTGGCGGCCTATCACGTGAGCGGCGAGTACGCCATGATCAAAGCCGCGGCCGAGCGGGGCTGGATCGACGGGGCGGCCGTGGGCCTCGAGCACACCGTCGCCATCAAGCGGGCCGGTGCCGACATGATCCTCACCTACCTGGCCGGGGAGCTGGCCGAGACCCTCAATGGGTGACGACGCCAGCGCCGCCCTGTTCGCCCGGGCTCAGCAGGTGATCCCGGGCGGAGTCAACTCGCCGGTACGGGCGTTCCGGTCGGTGGGGGGCACGCCCTACTTCGTGGCCCGGGGCGAGGGGGCGTACGTCTGGGATGTCGACGGGAACCGGTACCTCGACTACGTGCAGTCGTACGGGGCGTCGATCCTCGGTCATGCCCACCCCACGGTGGTGGAAGCGATCAGGCGGGCGGCGGGGGAGGGCACGTCTTTTGGCGCCCCGACGGCGCGCGAAGTGCTGCTCGCCGAGGAGATCTGCAGCCGGATCGAAGGCTGCGACGAAGTCCGGCTGGTCAACAGCGGGACCGAGGCGAGCATGTCGGCGGTCCGCCTGG
>DASXZS010000190.1:0-8313 GCA_036501785.1 Acidimicrobiales bacterium
CGCCGTGGGCAAGACCGACATCGGCTACCTGCTGCGCCAGTCCAACCTCACCCAGATCGCCGCCATCCCGGGCGTGTGCGGCAGCGACCCCGACGGCGGTGAGGCCTATGACCAGGCCACCAACAGCGTGTATGTCGCCTGCCTGGGCGGCGGGATCCAGCAGGTCAACATCGTCACTCATACGGCCGGCTGGCACGCGGGCGCGGTGAGGGGTGCGCCGATCCTGGTGGACGGAGAGCTGTGGGCGGCCCAGTACGGCGGAAGCACGTTGCAGCAGGTCGACCCGGCGCACGGCGGGGTTCTACAGACCATCGGCGTCGGCGCCACCATGCCGACGTTCACCTCGCCGTCGGCCGCCGACGGCCTGCTGCTGGTAGGCACCAACGACGGGGTCCAGGCCTTTGACGGTCCGGCCGGGCCGCCACCACCCGCCCCGCCTCCCCCGCGGCCGACGCAGGGCTACTGGCTGGCCGCGACCGACGGCGGAGTTTTCAGCTTCGGCACCGCCGGCTTCCACGGCAGCCTGGGCGCCATCCGGCTCAACGCCCCCATCGTGGGCATGGCACCGACGCCGTCCGGGCGCGGCTACTGGCTGGTCGGCGCGGACGGCGGGGTGTTCGCCTTCGGGGACGCCGGCTTCTTCGGGTCGACCGGCGCCATCCGCCTCAACCAACCCGTCGTGGGCATCGCCCCCACCCCGACCGGGCGCGGCTACTGGCTGGTGGCCCGCGATGGCGGCGTCTTCTCTTTCGGGAACGCCCGCTTCCACGGCAGCCTGGGCGCCATCCGCCTCAACGCGCCCATCGTGGCGACCGCGCCGGCCCCGTCGGGCAGCGGCTACTGGCTGGTCGGATCCGATGGTGGGGTGTTCACGTTCGGGACGGCGCACTTCTACGGATCGACGGGCAATATCCGCCTCAACCAACCCATCACCGGAATGGCGACCACGCCGACCGGCGGGGGGTACTGGCTGGCGGCGCGGGACGGCGGGGTATTCAGCTTTGGGAACGCCGGCTTCCACGGCAGTCTGGGCGGGGTCCCCCTCAACGCCCCGATCGTGGCCATGGCGCGGCCGCCGACTGGGACCGGGTATTGGCTGATCGGCGCTGACGGCGGCGTGTTTACGTTCGGCACGGCCGCATTCGAGGGGTCCACGGGAGGAGTGGCGCTGCACGCCCCCATCGACGGCGCGGCCGCCGCAACCTAGTGGACGGGGCCTGGGAGGCCGCCCAGGCCTGGGCCCGGTCCGGAGTGATGGCCCTCAGTGGGTGGGCGCACCAGCCGCCGGTGCTACCCCCGCTCGGGCTCCCGGCCTGGCTGGACGACCTCGCGGACGAGATCCAGCAGCGCACCGGGGTGGCGGTGTTCTGGCCCGCGGCCCTGGCCGGGCGGGCGGCCCTCCTGGGCTTCTCGCGCCAGGGCCGCCTGTCCCCCAACGGGTCGTGCCGCCTGCTGCCGGCGCCGGACGGCTGGGTGGCTCTCAACCTGCCCCGCTCCCAAGACATGGACCTGATCCCCGCCCTCACCGAAGGCCCGGTGGCCGAACCGTGGGACGCGGTCGAGGCGTACGCCGGCCGTACGCCGGCCGCCGATTTCGTCGATCGGGCCCGGCTGCTCGGTCTGGCCGCAGCTCGGCTAGGCGAATCGGTCGCAGGGCTCGGACTCGAGCCGTGGGTGACTGTCGATCGCTGGAGGCGGCGGGCGGGCGGACCGAGCGGGTCGTGGCGAGTGGTGGACCTGTCGTCGTTGTGGGCCGGACCGGTGGTGGCCCGTGTCCTGGCCGCGGCCGGCGCCACCGTGACCCGCATCGAGGACGAAGGCCGCCCTGACGGGGCCCGGGCCGCGCCGGCCTTCCACCAGTGGATCCACGCCCCGGGCGAGCTCACCGAGACGGTCGACCTGCACAGCCGCTCGGGCCGGGACCGAGCCGCGGCGCTGATCGACGGGGCCGACGTGGTGATCGAGGGGTCGCGGCCGCGGGCCCTCGAGCGGCTGGGGCTGGGCCCGGGCGACCGACCGGACCGCCCGGGCCGGGTGTGGCTCAGCATCACCGGCCACGGGCGCGAGGGGCCGAACCGCGACTGGGTGGCCTTCGGCGACGACGCCGCGGTGGCCGGTGGGCTGGTGGGGTGGGACACGGCAGGTGAGCCGGTCTTCGCCGGTGACGCCATCGCCGATCCGCTGAGCGGATTGGCCGGGGCGGTGGCGGTGCTGCGGACGCTCGACAGAGGGGGCGGTCAGTTGATCGATCTGGCCATGAGCCGGGTGGCGGCGTTCGGGGCGGCCCTGCGACCCGAGGCCCCGGACTGCCCCGTGGTGGTGGGTCCGGACGGCGACGGCGGCTGGTTGGTGCAGGCCGGAACGGGCCGCGAGCCCATCCGGGAACAGGTGGACCGCTTGGAGTGGATCAGCCGCGGCTAGGCCGCGAACTGGTCACTCTTTTTCCACTACTTCCCCGGCGATCACTGTGGCCACGGCCCGCACCGGTTCGTCACTGGCGAGGACGTCGGCCAGCGGGCCGTCGAGCACCACCAGGTCGGCGGGGGCGCCGGGCTCCAGCCGGCGGGGGCGCGCCGGCGCGGTGGCGGAACCACACCACCACCGCAGGGCGGTGGCGGGGGTGACCGCTTCGGCCGGACCCAGGGGCACACCGGACGCGGTGCGCCGGCGCACCGCGCCCCGCATGGCCAGCCAGGGGTCGGACGAGCCGAACGGGGCGTCGCTGCCGGCGGCCACGGCGACGCCGGCGGCGATGAGCGATTGCCCGCGCCAGAGGTCGGGAAGGTCGGCCGGCGCCACTTCGGCGAGGTACTGGTCGCCCCGCTCGGCCACGAAATTGGGTTGGGTCACCACCGTGAGGCCGGCTCGGGCCAGGCGGGGCAGGACCTCTGTGGGGATGACGGCGCCGTGCTCGATGCGGTCGCCGGCGGTGGTGCCGGCCTCGTCGAGGGCCGCCATGGTCAGCAGGAGCTGCACCCGGGTCACGCAGTGCACGGCCACCGGCCGACGCTGCGAGTGGGCCCGGCCGATCACGCCGGCCAGCTCGTCGAGAGGTGGCAAGGCGGGGTCGTCGAGCACGATCTTCACGGGACCGGTGGTGGCGCCAGCGGACCAGGCTTCGTTGACGACGTCGGCCGCGACCGTCCGGGGCAACATCAGGTGCAGTCGTTGGTGTACGGCGCCCGACGCCACCGCCCGGGCCAGCAGCCGGGTGTCGCGGTCCGAGCGGTCGGCGGTGGCTTCGGTCCAACCGGTGACGCCCACGGCGGCCGCGGCGGCACTGAGCTGGGCCAGGTCCTGGGCCGGATGCCCGGGCGCGGATTCGGTGGCGGCCTCCCCGGCGAGGCGCCCGGCCAGCCAGGTGTCCATCCGCCACAGGCGGCCGGTGAGCCGGCCGGCGTCGTCCCGCTCGACGCCTGGCAGGGTGCCCGCCGATTCGGCGTCCAGCCGGGCCAGGGCTGGCGAGTTGCACACCCACAGGACCCCGCTGCGGTGCTGGACGCGAAGCGGGTGCCGGGGCACCAGACGGTCGAGGGCGGCCCGGTCCAGGTCGCCGGCGACGGACTGGTGGTAGCCGACGGCCCGGATCCAGGTACCCGGTGGCCGGGCCGCGGCGGCCTCGGCGAGGGCCGCCGCCAGTCCGGCCGGATCCCGCACCTGGGGCGGGCCGACCGCCACGGACCGGCGCGCCGCGACGAGCGCCAGCAGGTGGAGGTGGTGGTCGTGAAGGCCGGGGATGACCTGGCCGCCGCCGACGTCGAGCTCCCGTTCGGAGGCGGACCGGCGCAGCCCCCGGCCGATCTCGACGATGCGGCCCCCCTCGATGCGCAGATCCGTCTCATCCGAGCCGATCCGGGCCCGGCGGACCAATAGGGCTCGCAGTTCAGATCACCGCCGGATGCGGCAGGAAGCTGGGCGGGGGGCTCATGCCCGGTCACGATACGCTCCTTGCCGTGCCCGACCTGTGGAGCGTCGCCGAGGCCGCGGCGCTGCTCGACCGGGTGCGATCTGGTCCGGGTGGTGATGATGTGGGGGCGCCGGCGGGGCAACCCGTGGTGGTCGTGGATGTCGACGAGGCCGGGCCGGCCGTGGACCTGCGGCCTCCAGTGGGATGGCCGTGCGTCATCGTCGCCGTGAGCCGCGCCGACAGCGCGCCGCCGGCACCCCCCGGACCGGATGTGCTGCTCAGCGCGGCGTCCCATCCGGTAGCGCCGTGGGTCGGCGCCGGCGCAGAGGTGGCGGACGCCGCTCAGGCGTTGGCAGCCGCGGTGCGCCGCCATCCGCAGGCGGCCACCACCCTGGCCCAGGTGCTGCGCATCTCGCCGGCGCTGCCCGTGCCAGCCGCCCTGGTGATCGAGTCGCTCGCTTACTCGATGCTGCAAGCCGGCCCGGAGCACCGGGAATGGCTCGCCAGCCGGCGCCCCCGCCACGAGGACTCCCGCCAGGACGCCGCCGTTGTGCTGGAACGGCGGGAGGACAGCCTCTGGATCACGCTCGACCGGCCCGAGCGGCGCAACGCCTACAGCGCCCGCATGCGGGACGACCTGGTGTTGGCCCTGGACCTGGCAGCCGCGGATCCGACGCTTACGGCGGTGCACCTGCGCGGCAACGGCGCCAACTTCTCCAGCGGCGGAGATCTGGCCGAGTTCGGGACGTTGCCGGACCCTGCGAGCGCCCACACCATCCGCATCCAGCGCAACGCCGGCTGGAGGCTCAGCCAGGTGGCCACCCGAGTCACGACCCACCTGCACGGCAGCTGCATCGGCGCCGGCATCGAGCTGGCCGCCTTCGCCGGCACGGTGGAGGCGACCGAGAACACGACCGTGGCGCTGCCGGAAGTGCAGATGGGCCTGATCCCCGGGGCGGGGGGGACGGCGAGCATCCCCCGGCGGATCGGGGCGGCGCGTACCGCCTGGTTGGCGTTGACCGGAGCAACCCTCGACGCCGACACCGCCCGGCGCTGGGGGCTCGTAGACCGGGTGGTCCCGGATGGCGCGCCCCCCGCAGTCTGACTGATGGATCTGACTGGCGGAACAGCGCCGGCAGGCGGGCTCGACGGCGTCGGCCGCGGCCGACAAGAGTGGGCCTTCGCCAGACCATAGACCATGTACATCCGCCAGGGGGAGGATCAGTGACGCATCCCGACGAACCAACCGGCACCGGAGCCGACGAGCGCGAGCCGGTCCACGTCGGGGCGCACAGCGGCCGAACTCCCGACAAGGCCGCGGCCATCGAGGCCCAGACCGGGCGGGTGCGCACCTATGCCGAGCTCGAGGACCGCTCGGCGCGACTGGCGCACGTGCTGGCGTCGGCCGGCATCGCCGAGGGCGGTCGCGTGGCCGTCCTGCTGGGCAATCAGCTGGAGTATTTCGACGTGGCCTGGGCCACGCAACGGTCCGGCCTGTACCTGACGCCCGTCAACTGGCACCTCACGGCCAACGAGGCCGGCTACATCATCGGCGACTGCGAAGCCCAGGCCCTGATCACCTCGCCGAGTCTCAGCGAGCTGGCCGGGCCCGGGTTGTCCCAGCTGCGTCAGCCCGCCCTCCACCTGGTCACCGGTGACACCCACGCCGCGCCGGCGGGCTTCGAGGGCCTGGAGGCCAAGCTGGCAGGCAGCTCACCGGCGCCGTTGCGACCGGAGATGGAAGGGTCGCTGATGTTCTACTCGTCGGGTACCACGGGCCGGCCCAAAGGCATCCGCCGCCCCTGGCGGCCAGTGCCCTACGGCACCGCAGGGGCCATCGAGCAGCTCATGAGCATCGGATACGGCTTCGATGCCGACACCGTGTACCTGTGCCCCGCCCCGCTCTACCACGCCGCCCCCATCGGCTGGTCCATGGGCACCCAGCGCCTGGGCGGAACGGTGGTCGTCATGGAGCGTTTCGACCCACTCGAGACCCTGCGGCTGATCGAGCACTACCGGGTGACGCACATGCAGATGGTGCCCACCATGTTCGTCCGGCTGTTGAAGCTCGATGCCGAGGAACGGACGCGCTGCGACCTCAGCAGTCTCCGGTGCGTCATTCACGCGGCCGCACCGTGCCCGGTCGAGGTCAAGGCCCAGATGCTCGACTGGTGGGGCCCGATCATCTACGAGTACTACTCGTCGAGCGAGGGCGCCGGATTCACCGCCATCGGTCCGGACGAATGGCGGCAAAAACCCGGATCAGTGGGGCGGGCGGTGTTGGGTGTCCCCCACATCGTCGGCGAGGACGGTCGCGAGCTGCCGACCGGCGATGTCGGCACCATCTACTTCGAGGGCACGGCCCCGTTCGAATACCACCACGATCCGGTCAAGACGGCGGAGGCGTTCAACGCCCAGGGTTGGACCACGGTCGGCGATCTGGGCTGGCTCGACCCCGATGGATACCTCTACCTCTCCGATCGCCGCACCAACCTGATCCTCTCCGGCGGCGTCAATATCTACCCCCAGGAGATCGAAAACGAACTGGTGCTGCACGCGGCCGTGGCGGACGTGGCCGTCATCGGCGTGCCCGATCCGGAGATGGGGCAGCAGGTGAAGGCCGTCGTCCAACTGGTCGACCCGACCGCGGCCGGGCCGGAACTGGAGAAGGAGCTGCTCGACTTCTGCCAGCAGCGACTGGCGCATTTCAAATGCCCCCGCTCGGTGGACTTCGTCGACGACATACCCCGCCTGCCCACCGGCAAGCTGGCCAAGCGGCTCCTTATCGAGCGGTACGCCGGCGGGGGTTGACCGGCCGCCGGTAGCGTGGACCTGTGGACCCCGTCGCAGCCCTCGAGCGGATCGCCTACCTCCTCGAACGCGGGCAGGCCGAGACGTACAAGGTGCGGGCGTTCCGCCGGGCCGCCCGGGCCCTGGCCGCCATCGATCCCGCCCGGACCCGATCGCTCGCCGACTCCGGCCGCTTGCGGGAGGTGCCCGGCGTGGGGGACACGACGGCCCAGGTAATCATGGAGGCGCTGGCCGGCCGCACCCCCGCCTACCTGGAGACCCTCGAAGGTCGGAGCGGAGCCGCGCTCGGTGACGACGCCCTGCGGCTCCGGGGCCTGCTGCGAGGGGACTGCCACAGTCATTCCGACTGGTCGGACGGAGGCAGCCCGATCCGGGAGATGGCCCTGGCCGCGGCGGCCCAGGGGCACACCTACTGGGCGCTGACCGACCACAGCCCCCGGCTGACGGTCGCCCACGGCCTGAATGCCACCCGGCTACGCGAGCAGCTGGGTGTGGTCGCCGAGTTGAACAAAGAGTTGGCCGACGCGACCGAGACCCCGATGCGGATCCTCACCGGTATCGAGGTGGACATCCTCGAGGACGGGACGCTCGATCAGGACGACGACCTGCTGGCCCAGCTCGACGTGGTCGTAGCGAGCGTCCACTCCAAGCTGGCCATGGAAGCGCCGGCGATGACCCGGCGCATGATGGCCGCCATCGCAAGCCCGCACACCGACATCCTGGGGCACTGCACCGGACGGCTGATCGTGGGCCGGGGGAGGAAACCCTCCAACTTCGACGCCGACGCGGTGTTCGAGGCCTGCGCCCGGACCGGCACCGCGGTGGAGATCAACTCTCGTCCCGAACGGCGCGACCCGCCGCCCGACCTGTTGCGGCAGGCGGTCGAGCGCGCCTGCCTGTTTTCCGTCGACACCGACGCCCATGCCCCCGGCCAGCTGGAGTGGCAGGGTCTCGGGTGCGAGCAGGCGGTCGACGCCCAGGTCCCGCCCGAGCGAATTGTCAACACCTGGCCCCTCGACCACCTCCTGGAGTGGACCGCGGGCCACGCGGACAGCGCTACGACGTAACCCCCAGGGCGGCCCGGCTGAAGCGCAGTACGTGTTCGGCGGCCTCGCGGCGAGAGAGCTTGATCTCTCCCGTGCGGGCCCAGGTGACCGCCGCCCACGTGATGGCCTGGATGGTCCGGGTGTCGAGCTCGGGCTCGACATGGGTGAACCAGCCGGTCGCCACCCCTTCCTCGAGCACGGCTCGCAACGGCTGCGCCAGCAGGTCGGTCCCCAGCTGCTGGGCCCGGGTCCCGGCGATCACCCGGAACACCATCGGGGAGCTCAGGGCGGAGACCCGCTCGGCCCGCCGGCGGTCGTAGGCCAGCCCCAGCATCTCGTTGACCCAGACCGCCACGGCTTCGTCCGGGTTGGGGGCGGCTTCCACCCGGCGCCGCAGATGGGCCCCAAAAGACTCGGCGTCGCGCTCGTACAGAGAGCGAATGACGTCTTCCTTGGTCTCGAAGTGCCGGTAGAAGGCCCGGGTGGAGAGACCGGCTTGCAGCAGGATGTCCGCCACGGTGGCCTCCTCCCCCTCGTGGCGGCGCAGCA
>DASXZS010000191.1:0-4047 GCA_036501785.1 Acidimicrobiales bacterium
CACGACCGGTGGAGGTCGACCCGGCCCGCGGCCCCGACGTGGCCGCCATCTTGGACAAGGCCGCCCAGCCGTGCTGGGCCGTCACCATCCGCTACTCGGTCGCCACCGACCAGCCCGGTCGAGCCGCCAAAGCCGGGCTGCGGGGCCAGGCGCACGCCGTGGCCTCCGCCTTCGCCGTCTACGCCGGCCGCAACCACCTCGACCGCCACCGACTCCGCTACCCCGCTACGACCCTGGCCGCCCGCCGCCTCGGGCGCGGCAGCCTGATGTCAGTAGCGGAGCTGGCCGCCCTGGCGCACCTGCCCACCGATCAGACCGTGGCCGGCCTGGCCCGGGCCGGCGCCAAAGCCGTGGCCCCACCACCGGCGGTCGCCCAGCTCGCCCGACCGGCCACCGCTTCGGCGGGGAATGCGATGCCGGCCGGGGGCAGGGTGCCCGGCGGCTTGAAGGTGCTGGGCGACGCCGAGGCGGGCAGCCGCCGGCCGGTCGCCCTGGCGCCCGCCGATGCCCGCCAACACCTCCACGTCATGGGGGCCACGGGGTCGGGCAAGTCCACGCTGCTCACCAACCTCATCCTCGGCGACATCGACGCCGGCCGCGGCGTGGTGGTCATCGACCCCAAGGGCGACCTGGTTACCGACCTGTGCGACCGGCTTCCGGTCGGGGCCGAGACCCGCACCGTGCTCATCGACCCGGCCGAGCGCCAGGCCCCGCCCGTGCTCAACGTGCTGGCCGGCCCCGACCCCGACCTGACCGTCGACAACCTGGTCGGGATCTTCCGCAACATCTTCGCCGCCTACTGGGGGCCGCGCACCGACGACGTGCTGCGCGCCGCCTGCCTCACCCTGCGCCGCACCAGCACCCCCGACACCCCCGCCTCCTTGGCGGATGTGCCCCGCCTGCTGGCCGACGAGGCGTTCCGTGCCCCCAGGGTCGCCGCGGTGGCCGGCGACACGGTCGGCCTCGGCGGGTTCTGGCGCTGGTACGACGGGCTCGGCACCGCCGCGCAGAGCCAGGTCGTCGGCCCGCTCATGAACAAGCTCCGGGCCTTCTTGTTGCGCGACTTCGCCCGCCAAGTCGTCGGCCGCGGCCACTCCAGCATCGACATGGGCCAGGTCCTCGACGGCGGCGTCCTGCTGGCCCGGCTCCCCAAGGGCCTCCTCGGCGACGACACCTCCCGGCTGCTGGGCAGCTTCGTCGTGGCCGCGGTGTGGCAGGCCGCCACCCACCGGGCTCGCCTCGGCCAGGCCGCCCGGGTCGACAGCTCGCTGTATGTCGACGAGTGCCAGAACTTCTTGAACCTGCCCCGCAGCTTCGAGGAACTCCTCGCCGAAGCCCGCGGCTACCGGCTCAGCCTGGTCCTCGCCCACCAGCACCTGGCCCAGCTCCCCCGGGAGTTGCGCGACGCGGTCAGCTCCAACGCCCGCACCAAGGTCTGGTTCTCCATGAGCCCCGAGGACGCCCATGCCCTCGGCCGCCACGTCGCCCCCGAAGTCTCCGAGCACGACCTGGCCCACCTCGGCGCCTACCAGGCCGCCGCCCGCCTCGTCGTCGACGGCCAGGAAACCCCCGCCTGCACGCTGCGTACCCGGCCCAGCCCGCCCGCCATCTCCGGTCGGGCGGAGACGGTCGCTGCCGCGGCCCGAGCCGCCTACGGCCGCCCCGTCGAAGTGCCCGGCGACCACCTCACCGTGGACACCGCCCCCGAGGCCATGACCGTCCACGCCACCGGTCCCGGCAAGGAGGGCTGGTGACCCCCGACCGTAGCGGCAGGGCAGTCGCCGGGGCGGGAGCGGATCAGGGGTCGGATCACTGGTCGGATCAGGGGTCGTCTCAGGGGTCGCGCTCTCATACGACCCCCCACCCGGCCGCGAACCACCACGCCAATCCCGGTACAGGGGGGTCGTCACCGAGGGCCGACAAAGGGGGGAGAGGAGCAGGTCTGTCGAAATGAGGAAGGAAGGATCGCAAAGCGAGGGCCGGGTGGGTCCGGGCCGGTCGGCTGGTCGGGACGATCCGCTCTACGAGCTGGCCGGTCGGCTCACCGAACGGGATCGGACCATCTGCCGTCTGCTGTTCGACCACCGGGTCCTCACCACCGCACAGATCACCGACATCGGCTTCGACTCGGCCCGCAAAGCCCAGGCACGCCTGTCCGTGCTCCATGCCCATGGGGTGGTCGACCGCTTCCGCTTCCGCTCCTGGTCGGGCACCAGCCCCTACCACTTCACCCTCGGCCGGGCCGGCGCCGCCGTGGTCGCTGCCGAGCGGGGGGTCACCGTGGCCGACCTCGCTTGGCACAAGGAGACGGCCACCGCGCTGGCCACCAACCGCCAGCTGGCCCACCTCGTCGGCTGCAACGGCGCCTTCACCCGCCTCATCCGCACCGCCCGCACCCGGCCCGGCTGCGCCCTCGACCAGTGGTGGTCGGCCCGGCGCTGCGCCGCCGTGTGGGGCGAGATCGTCCGCCCCGACGCCTACGCCGTGTGGGTCGAAAACAGCGTGCGCCTGCCGTTCTGCTTCGAGTACGACACCGGCAGCGAAACCCTCCGCCGCCTCGCTAACAAGCTCGACGGCTATGCCCGCTTGGCCCGGGCCGTCGGCCACGCCACCTGGGTCCTCTTCGCCCTCCCCTCGGCCGGCCGCCAGACCGCCGCCCGGCGCGTCCTCGCCCACCCCGCCGTCCCCGTCGCCACCGCCGTCATCCCCGCCCAGGCCGGCCCTGACGGCCCGTGGTGGCAAGCCATCGGCGACCACCGCCCAGCGGGCCGGCTGGCCGACCTCGGCCACCCCAGCCGCATCCTCGGGGCCGCCACCGCCCGCCCGTGACCGGCGGCGACACCCATGGCCTCGGCCGCCAGGTCGCCCTCGGCGCCGCCACCCTCTTCGCCCTGGCCATCCTCTGCGCCGGGGCGGCCGGGGCCGGCATCGCCTCGTTCTTCGGCGGCGGCAGCCCACCGTCTGCCACAGCCACCAGCGCCATCCCCCCGGCCATGCTCACCCTCTACCAACAAGCCGCCCTCACCTGCCCCGGCCTGCCCTGGACGATCCTCGCCGCCATCGGCACCGTCGAATCCGACAACGACCAGTCCACCCTCCCCGGCGTCCACTCGGGCCTCAACGAAGCCGGGATTGCCGCCGGCCCCATGCAGTTCGAACCGGCCACCTTCGCCGCCTACGACGAGCCCGTCCCGCCCGGCGGCGTGTCCCCGCCCGACATCTACGACCCCGTCGACGCCGTCTACGCGGCGGCCCGCATGCTCTGCGCCAACGGCGCCCGAGGCGGCGCCAACATCGACGGGGCGGTGTGGCAGTACAACCACAGCCAGGCCTACGTCGACCAAGTCCTCGCGCTCGCCCAAACCTCCGGGCAGACGGCCACCCAGACCCTCGACGCCACCAACGCTGCCGGCGTCGCGGTCGACTGGGCCCTCGCCCAAGTCGGTACTCCTTATATATGGGGCGGAGAGACGCCGGGCGTCGGGTTCGACTGCTCCGGGCTCGTCCAAGCCGCCTACAAAGCGGCCGGCATCACCCTGCCCCGCGTCGCCCAAGACCAATACGACGCCGGACCAGAAGTGCCGCCAGGAGCGCCCCTCGAACCTGGTGACCTCGTCTTCTTTGGTGGAAGCCCCACCGACGTGTCGCACGTGGGGATCTACATCGGGACCCAAGACGGACAAGCCGTCATGGTCGACGCCCCTCACACCGGCGCCGATGTCCGAGTCGAACCATTTTCCACCACCGTCGGAGCAAGCTTCGGCACCACAGACGTCGTCGTCGGCTTCACCCGACCAGCCGCCAGCGCATGACCCGGCCAGGATCCTCGTAACTCATGAGTCGGAGGATCATGCCCGCCCCGGCCACCAACGAGCCGCCCCCGAGATCCAAGCGCTTCGGAGGCACCGTTGTCGCGTCAGGGACATCGCGCATGGCGACGTCGATGACACACCGGATACCAGTACCCCGAAGCCGGCGCGGGCTCCGGTAGGCAAGACCGACGCCCGTCGTAGGTTCATATCGCTACCAATAGCTACAACCTCGCCT
>DASXZS010000192.1:0-15225 GCA_036501785.1 Acidimicrobiales bacterium
AGCTTCTCGTGATGGCAGTGAAGGGGACGCTCGCGGGCGTCAAGGGCCATCCATACCCGCGTGCCGCGGGTGAGCTCGTCGCGGACCGCGCGTACTTGCTTGCGATCCGGGTGGAAGACTGGCAACGGCGCCCCGGCCCAGGCCAACACGTGCACGTCGACTCGTTCGGCGACCGAGGCCAGCAGTTGGCGCAAGGTCTGCGATTGATCGGGATGGAGTCGGAAGTCCGGGGAGAAGAACCAGCCGGCTAGCCAGATAGACGAGCGCGCCGTTTGAATGGCTGCCGCCAGGCGGGGCAGCGCTTCGGCTCCGTCGACGAACACCTCCAGCTGGTTGCCGGACCGGGTCGGACAGCCGGTAGTAGCCCACCCGCCGGAGGGGGTAGTCAGCACGGACGCGTGACCGGCGCGGGCCAGCCGCCGTCGATGACGCGCCGTCACCCATCGTTCCAGCTGCTGGCCCGCGCCGGCATCGATCCTTTCCAACAGTCCACCCGGGCCTCCAGTCACCGATGAGGTATACCCAGGGAGCGAGTTCTGGCGCGAGCCCTGATGCCGCTCGGAGGAGGCCGAACAATCGCGTCTTCGGTGCCGGTATAAGGCGATCGAGCTACTTCGGCGGGGCCTTGCCGCCAACCGGAGGACGGGCGTCGGCCGGCTCGTCCTCGGGCAGCGGCTCGTTGGCCGCGAGGGCGTGGTCGAGCCGTTCCTCTTTCTGGCGGGCGGCCTGCCCGAACCGGCGGTCCTGCTTGTCGGCGTCCGACATGGTCTTCCATTTGGCGAAGGCCTCGAGCATGGCCGGATTGAAGGCCGCCAGGTCGTCGGGTTGGCGGCTGCTCACCAAAGTGTTGGGGCCGCCCTCGCATACTTTGACCTTCTCATCGACCCAGGTGCCCCCGGCATTGCCGATGTCGGTTTGCAGGGTGGGCCATGAGGTGAGAGTTCGGCCCCGGACGCGGTCCGCTTCCACGATCACCCACGGCCCGTGGCAGATCACCGCCACTGGCCGGCCGGTATCGAAGAATTCCCGGACCAGATCGACCGCGGCCGGATCCCCACGGAGCTGATCGGCGTTGGCGACCCCGCCGGGCAGCATCAGCCCGTCGAAGTCATCGACCACCGCCTCCGATGTGGTGAGGTCGACGTCGAAGGTGTCGGCCTGGTCCAGATGATTGAACGCCTGCGCCTGACCGGACTTGGTGGCCACGAGGACCGGGTGGCCGCCGGCCTCCTCCACCGCCTGCCAGGGGCTGGTCAGCTCGGCTTGCTCGATGCCTTCGTTGGCCACCACGAAAGCGATCCGCCTGCTTTGAAGTTCTTGTGCCATACGCGGCGGGCTACCCCACGCACTGGACAGCCAAACGGCTACATCCGGCGAAATTGCTCGGCATCCGGGCCTTTGAGCGTCATACCGTGGCCCGGCCGGTCCGGATCCGGCGTCAGCACCCCATCCCCGGCGTCGAGGACCCCGTCGAACAACATCGCCTCGGCCCGGCAATGGTCGTGGAAGAACTCGATGTGCCGCGCATTGGGGACGGCCACCGCCACCTGGGCGTGGAGGCTCGGCGCGCAATGGCCCGACACTTGGATGTTGCGGGCCGCCGCCAACGCCGCCACCCCCAGCCAGGTCGTGTAGCCGCCGCAACGGGTGACGTCGATCTGTAAACAGTCCACCGCGCCGGCGGCCAGCATCCGCTCGAAGTAGGCCAGGTCGAAGCCGTACTCCCCGGCCGCCACATCACAGGCCAATCGACCCCGCAGCTGGCCCAGGCCGTCCAAGTCGTCCGAGGACACCGGCTCCTCGAACCACACCACCCCACTCCCCTCGACCATTTCCCGCCCCGCTCGGGCGGCCTGTCCCACGGTGTACGCCCCGTTGGCGTCGACGAACAGCTCCACCTCCGCCCCGATGACCTTACGGGCCAGGGCCACCCGCTCCAGGTCGCGCCGCCACTCGGTGCCCCACGATTCGCCGATCTTGATCTTCACCGCCCCCACGCCATCGGTGCCGACCCAGTGCTCGAGCTGGCGGGCGGTGGTCGACGAGTCGTAGGTGGTGAAGCCGCCGCTGCCGTACACCGGGATGGACGACTGGACGCGACCCAACAGACCACACAGCGGCGCCCCCATCACCCGGGCCTTCAAGTCCCACAGCGCGATATCCACCGCCGAGATGGCCATGGCCACCAGACCGGCGCGGCCGAGATTACGCACCGCCCGCAACATCCGTTCATGGCCCGCGGCCACATCCAGCGCATCCAGACCGTCCACCTGCTCAGCCAGCACCGAGCGGATCACTTCGACGCACGCTTCGGAGCCGTACGTCCATCCGGTACCGACCACCGAGCCGGCCGACGCCCGCACGACCACCACGTCGGTGTGGTCCCACGCCAGGGTGCCGTCGGCCTCGGGCCGATCGGTCGGGATCCGGTAGGCGCCGGCCTCGATGCCGTCCACATGCAGCGATTCGATACCGGCGTCCTACCCGGTTCGCCCGGCGACGACGGGGTAATTACTATTCGCCGACCTTCTCGAGGAGTACGACGATGAGCACGACCGCGGCTGATTACCTCTGCGCCCGCCTCCGGGAATGGGGCGTCTCCAAGATCTACGGCTACCCAGGCGACGGCATCAACGGGATCATGGGCGCCATGCGCCGGCTGGACGCGAAGGATCCCGGCCAGCTGCGCCTCATCCAGACCCGGCACGAGGAGATGGCGGCCTTTATGGCTTGCGGTCACGCCAAGTACACCGGCGAGGTCGGCGTCTGCATGGCGACTTCGGGCCCCGGTGCCATCCACCTCCTCAACGGCCTGTATGACGCCAAGCTGGACCACCAGCCGGTCGTGGCCATCGTGGGCCAGACCTACGTGCGGGCCATCGGCGGCGATTTCCAGCAGGAGGTCAACCTGCTGCAGCTGTACTCCGACGTGGCGTCGGCCTACGTCCAGCAGGTCAACGATCCCTCGGTCGTCCGTCACGTTCTCGACCGCGCCCTCCGGGTGGCCCAGGCCGAGCGCACGGTGACCTGCGTGGTCTTCCCGGCCGACGTGCAGGAGATGGACGCCGTCGAGGAACAGCCCAAGAAGACCCACACCGTGCATTCCGGCATCGGCTACTGGAAGCCACGGGTCATCCCGACCCAGGACCAGCTGCAGCAGGCGGCCGACTTTCTCAACGGGGGCGAGCGGGTGGCCATGCTGGTGGGCCAGGGTGCCAAAGGGGCGACCGGCGAGATCCTGTCCGTCGCCCAGGCCACGGGCGCCGGCGTGGCCAAGGCCCTGCTCGGCAAGGATGTCGTCCCCGACGACGTTCCCTACTGCACTGGGGCCATCGGCCTGCTCGGCACCAAGCCGTCGTGGGACATGATGCAAAAGGCCGACACCTTGCTGATGGTCGGGACCAGCTTCCCGTACTCCGAGTTCCTGCCGAGCGAAGGTCAGGTCAAGGCCATCCAGATCGACCTGGCCGGCCGCAACCTGTCGCTGCGCTACCCGATGGACCTGGCCTTGATCGGCGACGCCAAGGACTCGCTGGCCGAGCTACTGCCCCTCCTGCACCCGAAGACCGACCGGTCGTGGCAGGAGTCGCTTATCAAGGATGTGGAGAAGTGGTGGAAGGTGATGGAGCGCCGAGCCGAAGCGACTGAGCTCAACGGCCGCCTCCGTCCCCAGGCGCTGTTCGCCTCGCTGTCGCGCCACTTGCCCGACAACGCCATCCTGTCGTCCGACTCCGGCTCGGCGGCCAACTGGTTCGCCCGTCACATCAGGATCCGCACCGGGATGAAGGCCTCGCTCTCCGGCAACCTGGCCACCATGATGCCGGGCGTCCCGTACGCCATCGCGGCCAAGTTCGCCTACCCGGACCGGGCGTCGGTGGCCATGGTTGGGGACGGGGCCATGCAGATGGGTTGTATGGGCGAGATGCTGACGGCCGCCAAGTACTACAAGGAGTGGGACGATCCCCGCCTGGTGGTGCTGGTCCTCAACAACGAGGACCTCAACCAGGTCACCTGGGAGCAGCGGGCCATGTCCGGCGATCCTCGCTTCGAGGACAGCCAGGCCATCCCATACGTGCCCTTCGACGAGTGGGCCCGGATGATCGGCCTGCGCGGCATCAAGGTGGAGAAGGTGGACCAGATCGACGCCGCCTGGGAGGAGGCCTTCGCCGCCGACCGGCCCGTGATCATCGACGCCATCACCACCCCAGACGAACCGCCGATCCCGCCCCACGTCACCTTCGAGCAGGCCGAGGCACTCATAAAGTCCCTGGTGAAAGATCCCTCCGACGGTTGGTCGGGCACCCTCGCCGGGTTCCGCGAGGTGCTGCAAGAGTTTGTCCCCGGCCGCTAAGGCATGCGACGTCGCACCCGGCCGGACCGGGTCGTCTACGGCATCGACCGCCTCCTCCGCAATGTCGAGCACGGCCGCTTCGAGAAATCGCTGTCCGGCCTCACTGCAGCCGCGGCCGCGGTGACCACGGCCGAGATCTACTTCGAGCACTACCGGGCCAGCTTCGGCAACAAGTGGATGTGGAGCCCCATCGTGGTGACCCCGCCGGTGATGGTGGCCGGGATCATGGGGGTGAAGAGCCAGCGGTGGGCCAAGACGGCGCTGCCGATCACGGCCGCCATCTACACGGCCAACGGACTGCTGGGCGAGTACTTCCATGCTCGGGGTGTGGCCCGCCGGCCCGGCGGGTGGCGGCTGGCCACCTACAACGTTCCCATGGGTCCCCCCATCGCCGCCCCTGGACTGATGACCGTAGTGGGCGGCATGGGGCTGCTCGCCGCCGTGCTGCGCCGCGAGAAGTAAGCCGATGCCACCCCGTGACCTGACCCGACCGGACCACCTGCCCAACCTGCGGCCGGGCCGGCAGGCCCGCAAACCGGACTGGCTGCCCCGCCAACGGCGCGGCACGACCCCCCAAATGGTCGGCCGCTACCCCGACTTCGACGTGTTCGACGCCCGCAGCACGTGGGACCCGGCTACCAGCCGCGTCATCGAGCAGCGCATACAAATCGAGTACGGCGATCCGGTCACGTTTTTCACCCCTGAAGAAGCGGTCACCGGGCGGGCGTTCTGCGATACCTGCACCGCCCAGGACGGCCCGCCCCGAATCCCTGTGCTGGAGTTGATCGACCGGCGCCTGGCAGCCGGCCAGCTGGACGGCTACCAGTACGACGGCATGCCCGACGACCGGGACGTCTGGCGGCTGGTCCTGGCCGGGCTGGACGAGTCGGCCGCGCACCGCTACGGCGCCGAATCGTTCGCCGGCCTCACCGCCGGGGACGCCGACGACCTGGTCGCCCAGTTCGCCCACGGCCATCTCTTCGGCGGGGCGTGGAAGAAGCTCGATGTCAAGCGGGCCTGGTCGGTGTGCACGCGCCTGATCGTCTCGGCCTTCTACGCCCACCCCTGGGCCTGGAACGAGATCGGCTTCGGCGGCCCGGCCTACCCCCGGGGGTTCATGCGGCTGGGCCCCGTCGGCGTCCTCGAACCGTTCGAGAAACCGGGCGCCACGAATGAGGATCCGGCCGCGGCGACCGAGCGAGGTGCCATTTGATCCGCCGGTTCCTCAAGGGCTCGGTGGGTCCAAGCGACAACGACTCGCGCTGGCTGCTCGAACCCCACCGGCGCGACCTGCCCGGCGAGGAAACCATGACCACCTACCCCGAGGGCGAGGAGGTCGACCTGGTCGTGGTGGGCGCCGGCGCCGGCGGTTCCGTGCTGGCCCAGAGGCTGGCCCGGAAGGGGTGGAAGGTGGTGATCCTGGAGGCCGGACCGTTTTGGCACCCCGACGAGGACTGGGTGTCCGACGAGGCCGGCAGCCACCCGTTGTACTGGACGGAGAAACGGATCGTCGGCGGGGCCGACCCGGTCGAGCTCGGGAAAAACAACTCCGGCCGCGGGGTCGGCGGATCCATGATCCACTACGCTGGCTATACCCCCCGCTTCCATCCCAGCGACTTCGCCACCCGCAGCCGCGACGGGGTGGGCGCCGACTGGCCGATCACCTACGACGATGTACGGGACCACTACGCGCGCGTCGAGGAGGAGCTGCCGGTGGCCGGCCAGGACTGGCCGTGGCCGGAGCCGCACCGCTACCCCCACTCGCCGCATCCCGTCTCCGGCGCCGCCCTGCGCATCTGGGAAGGAGCCGAAAAGCTCGGGATCCGCATGCGGGTCGGGCCCGTCGGCATCACCAACGGGGTATTCGGCAACCGGCCGCACTGCATCTACCGCGGCTACTGCCTGCAGGGCTGCAGGGTCAACGCCAAAGCCAGCCCCTACGTGACCCACCTACCGGACGCCCTCGCCCACCGCGTCGAGATCCGGGCCGGCTGCATGGCCACCCGCGTCGAGATCGACCAGGCCAGCGGTCGGGCCACCGGGGTCGCCTACCTGCGCGGCGACGAACGGGTCGAGCGGCTGGTGCGGGCCCGGGTGGTGGCGGTGGCCGGCTACTCCATCGAGACCCCCCGGTTGCTGCTCAACTCCGCCTCGGCCCGGTTTCCCCACGGCGTCGGCAACGACGACGACCAGGTGGGGCGGTACGTGATGGTGCAAGGCGCCTCGCAGTCCGCCGGCCGGTGGCCCGACGAGGTCCGCATGTACAAGGCCCCGCCACCGGAAGTGTCGTCGGAGGACTACTACGAGACCGATCCGGCCCGGGGCTTCGCCCGCGGCTTCTCCATCCAGACCGTCTCGCCCTTGCCCATCGGCTGGGCCGAGCACGTGCTGGCCGAAGGGCATTGGGGGCGGGAGCTACGCGAATACATGCGGGACTACAACCACTGGGCCACCGTCGGGGTGCTCAACGAACTGCTCCCCCACGCCGACAACCGGGTCACCCTGTCCGACGCGACCGACCAGCGCGGCATCCCCATCGCCCGCTTCGATCACCGCCTCTCCGACAACGACAAGGCCAACATCGCCTACTCCACCCGCGTCATCCGCCAGATCCTGGAGGCGGCCGGCGCCCAGGACGTGCTCACCATCCAGCGGTACGCCCATCTCATCGGCGGGGCGCGCATGGGCACCTCGCCAGCCGACAGCGTGGTCGACTCGCACCAGCGGGTGTGGGCGGTGCCCAACCTGTACGTGTCGGACGGCAGCGTCTGCCCCACCCAGGGCTCGGCCAACCCGGCGCTGACCATCATGGCCTTGGCCTCCCGCCTGGCCGACCACCTGGCCCGCGCCGCGAGCTATGCCGCCGCCTGACGCCAAGACCGTCGTGGTGACGGGCGCGTCGGCGGGCATCGGTCGGGCCGCCGCGGTCGCCTTCGGCCGGCGGGGCGACCGAGTGGCGCTCCTGGCCCGCGGACGCGGCGGCCTCGACGGGGCCGCCGACGAGGTGACACGGGCCGGCGGTCAAGCCCTGACGCTGCCTCTCGACATGTCGGACTTCGACTCGGTGGACCAGGCCGCCGGCACGGTCGAGGAGCGGTTCGGTCCCATCGACGTGTGGGTCAACGTGGCCTTCGCGTCAGTGTTCGCCCCGTTCTGGCAGATCACGCCCGAGGAGTTCCGCCAGGTCACCGACGTCACCTACCTCGGCTTCGTGCACGGCACCATGGCCGCCCTCAGCCGCATGCGACGGCGCGACCAGGGCGTCATCGTCCAGGTCGGATCCGCCCTCGGCGAGCGCAGCATCCCACTGCAATCCGCGTACTGCGGGGCCAAGCACGCCATCAACGGGTTCACCTCTTCCCTGCGCTGCGAGTTGCGGCACGAGGGCAGCCGGGTGCGGGTCACCGCGGTGCAGATGCCGGCCGTCAACACCCCGCAGTTCGGCTGGGTGCGCACCCGCCTGCCCCGCCATCCCCAGCCGGTGCCGCCCATCTACCAACCGGAAGTGGCCGGCCAGGCGGTGGTGTTCGCCGCCGATCATCCGCAAGCCCGGGAGTTCTGGGTCGGTGGCAGCACGGTCGCCACCCTCCTTGCCAACCGAGCCGTGCCTGCCCTACTGGATCGCTACCTGGCCCGGACCGGCTTCGACTCGCAGCAGACGGACCAGCCGCTCCCGCCGGACCGGCCCGACAACCTGTTCGACCCGCTCGACGGACCCGATGGGGCCGACCGCGGTGCGCACGGCCAGTTCGACAACGGGGCCCACGACCGGAGTGTGCAGGTGTGGCTGGCCCAGCACGCCCGCCGATGGGCCCGGGTGGTCACCGGTCGCCGATGACCACCGTCCCGCCCCCGTTCGCCTTGCGCGACTACGCCGTCCTGGCCGATGGCGAACGGGGGGTGCTGGTCGGACCCCACGGCGAGATGGCCTGGATGTGCTTCCCCGAGTGGGATTCCCCCAGCCTCTTCAGCTCCCTGCTGGGCGGGGCCGGCAGCTACCAGGTGACGCCGGCCGAGGACCGGTTCGTGTGGGGCGGCTATTACGACGAGTCGACCCTCATGTGGAACAACCGGTGGGTCACCACCGACGCCATGGTCGAGTGCCGGGACAGCCTGGCCTTCCCCGGCGGTCCGCACACCGCCGTCATCCTGCGCCGGGTCAGGGCCATCCGTGGCCGGGCCAGAGTCCGGGTCCGCCTGGACCTCCGGGCCGACTACGGCCGCCGGCCCATGGGCCGGGTGCAGGGCCGAGCCGGCGTCTGGACCGCGACCAGCGGCCCGGTCCGCATGCGGTGGCGGGCCGGCGCCGGCGTGCGCCGTCTGCGATCCGGCGAGCTCACGTTGCCGTTGGACCTGGCCGAAGGCGAGCATCGCGACCTGATCCTGGAGCTGTGCACCGAGCCGATCACCGGGCAGATGCTGCCCGCCGACGAGCTCTGGAAGGCGACGGAGGAGAGCTGGCACCGGACGGTCCCGGCGTTGGAGCACACGCCGGCCCCCCGGGATGCGGCCCACGCCTTCGCCGTGATGCGAGGCATGACGACCGCCAGCGGTGGCATGGTCGCGGCCGCCACCATGTCCCTCCCGGAACGAGCCGAGGCCGGGCGCAACTACGACTACCGCTACGCCTGGGTGCGCGACCAGTGCTTCGCCGGGCAGGCCGCCGCCACCGTCGGCGGCGGCGAGCAGCTGCTGGACAGCGCGGTGCGCTTCGTCTCCGAACGCCTGCAGGCGGACGGCCCGGACCTGAAGCCGGCGTATCGGAGCGGGGGCGGCCGGGTGCCGGACGAAGCGGACCTCCCTCACCTGCCCGGCTACCCCGGGGGGCGGGTAAAAGTGGGCAACCAGGTCAACAGCCAGTTCCAGCTGGACGGGCTCGGCGAAAGCCTGCTCCTGCTGGCCGCGGCGGCCCGCCGCGACCGGCTCGAATCCGATCACTGGAAGGCGGCCGAGATCGCGGTGGATGCGGTCGCCGCTCGCTGGCAGGAACCCGATGCCGGGATCTGGGAGCTCGACAATCGCTGGTGGACGCACTCGCGCCTGATGTGCGTGGCCGGCCTGCGCCAGATCGCGGCCGGCACCGGCGGGGCTCAGGCCGGCCGATGGACGACGTTGGCCGACACCATCGCCGCGGAGGTGGCGCACACCTGTGTGCACCCCTCGGGCCGTTGGCAGCGGGCCCCCGACGATCCCCGGGTCGACGCGGCCCTGCTCCTTCCCGCCATCCGGGGCGGCGTGCCTGCCGCCGATCCTCGCAACCGGGCCACCCTGGCCAGCATCGAGGAGGAGCTGTGCCAGGACGGCTACGTCTACCGGTACCGCCACGACGACCGGCCCCTCGAGGAAGCCGAAGGGGCCTTCTCCCTCTGCGGGTTCGCCCTGGCCTTGGCCTTCCTGCAGGAGGACCGAAGGGAGGAGGCGGTGGCCTGGTTCGAGCGCAACCGGGCGTCGTGCGGCCCGCCCGGCCTGCTGACCGAGGAGTTCGACGTCGGTGAGCGCCAGCTGCGCGGCAACGTCCCGCAGGCCTTCGTCCACGCCATGCTCCTCGAGACGGCCAGCCGGCTGGGTGGGGGATGAGGGGCGAGAGGATGCGAAGATGAGACGGCCACCGGGCCGGGTCCTGACCGTCGCCGCCCTGGCCGCTTGGGGCTTCCTGGCCTGGGTCCTGCTTACCTGGACCCTCACCGTCGAGCAGCTGGTGGTCGGCGCGGCGCTGGCCATCGTGGTGGCGGTGGCCCTGGCGCCGCTGGGGCCGGCGGTGGGACCGTGGTGGTTCTTCACCCCCCGCCGCCTGGTGGCCATCGTGCGCCTTCTGCTGGTGACGGCCGTCCGGGTGGTGATCGCCAACGTGAAGCTGTCCATCCGGATCTGGCGCCCGTCCCGACCACTCGCCAGCGGCATGGTCATCGTGGCCACCCAGGCCCGCACCGAGGGGGAGCTGGCCGCAGTCGGGATCATCTCGTCCGTGGTGGTCGACAACCAGATCGTCGATATCGACCGCCGCTCCCGCCATCTGCAGTACCACGCCGTCTCGGTCCCCACCGGCAGCCGGCGCCTGGTGCGGACCCGCGTGAACGGTCCTGTCGAGACGTTGATCGAGCAACTGGAGGACCCGCATGACTGACCTGTACCTCGCGGTCGCCATCGCCGAGGTGGCCATCATGGCCCTGCTGATGATCCGGCTGGCCGCTGGTCCGACGGTGTCGGACCGCATCGTCGCCCTCAACACCATGTCCACTCAGGCCGCCTTGGCCGTGCTCTTTTTCGCCGCCTACGCCGACCGGTGCGTGTACCTGGACGTGGCCATCTGGCTGGCGTCTTTTAGCTACCTGGGGACCATCATCTGGTCCCGTTACCTGGAGCGGGGACTGTTGTGACGATCACCGTCGTCGCCGTTCTGGCCGGCGTGGGCCTGCTCTTCTCCCTGTCGGGGGCCGTCGGGATCCTGCGCATGCCTGACGTCTACTGCCGCATCCAGTGCTCCTCCAAGACCATCACCATGGGGGCCCTGCCGACCCTGATCGCGGTCGTGGTGGCCGAGGGGCCGGTCACCACCTATGGCAGCCGGGCCCTCATCGTGGCCGGGCTGTTGCTCATCGTCAGCCCGACGGCCTCGCACGCCCTGGCCCGGGCGGCCTACCGGGCCGGCGTGCCCATGTGGGATGGCGCCGTTCGGGACGAGCCTCGGGAGCAGTTGTGAGTGGCTTCTGGGCCCTCGACTATCTGTGCCTGGCATTGATCCTGGCCGCGGCCGTCATGGTGGTCCGCACCCGCAACCTCAACGGAGCCGTCATGGCCCTGTCGGCCGTCGGCACCGTCCTGTCGCTGCTCTTCGTCGTGCTGGGCGCCCCCGACGACGCCCACTCCGAAGTGGTGGTGGGGGCGATCGCCCTGCCCACCCTGTACCTCATCGCCATCGGCAAGGTCCGCACCGACGTGACCGACACCGGCGACCTGGGTGAGCGCCCCGAACCGTGAGCGGTGACCCGCCGGTCCGGCCGGAAAGGAGGGAGCACGAGCCGACCCACCGTCCCCTGGTCGGCGCCGTCGTCGTCGGGGCCCTGGCCGCGGTGCTGGCCCTGGCCTTCGTGCACCTCCCTCGCGAATCGGCGGCCCTCCCGGCGGTCGCCCGCTACGCCACCGAGATCGCCTTGCCGCAGTGGAAGACCACCGAGCCGGTCAACGAGATCGTGTACGGGACGCGGGGCTTCGACACGTTCGGGGAAACGTTCCTGCTGCTGGCCGCGGTGGTCTGCGTCACCATGCTGGCCCGAGCGAGGGAGCCCCGCCAGGGGTTCATCGGCGAGCAGCAGGCCGGGGTGAAAGAGCAGGCCGAGGACGATGCATCGAGTGGGGGCGGCGACCCACAGGCCCGCCGGGCCGAACGAGCCGAGGCGGACGACCGCACCGACGCCGTCACCGGGCCGCCCACCCCGGACCGCCAGCCGCTCGGCCCGGTCGGCCCGGTCCATGCCCAGGCCATGAGCGTGGTGGTGCGGGTGGCGTCCCGCCTGACCAGCCCCCTCCTGGCCGTGGCCGGCATCTACCTGGTGGCTTGGGGCTACTCGCCCGGCGGCGGCTTCCCGGGCGGCGCCGTCCTGGCCGGTGTGGTGCTGCTCCTCTACGCCGCCTTCGGGTACGCCAAGGTCGCGGGCGTGGTCCGGCCCGGGGTGCTCGAACCGCTCGAGTTGGCCGGCGCCCTGGCCATCATCGGCTGCGAGGTGATGGGCCTGGTGCTCAAGGGTTCGTTTTCGGCCAACTGGCTGCCCCTGGCGCCGGCCCAGACCATCCGGAGCGGCGGGATCCTGCAGCTCTTCTCCGGTGGCGAGCTCATCGAGGTGGGTACCGGACTGCTGCTGGTGATCTTCGCCATCCTGGGCATGGGCCACGACTGGACGTCCGACGAGGACTCGCAGTGATCCTGGTCAACTACCTGGCCGCCGGCGCCCTGTTCTGCCTCGGCCTGTACGCCGTGCTGAGCCGGCGCAACCTCATCAAGGTGATCATGGGCCTGTCCCTCATGGAAGCGTCCACCTATCTGCTCCTCATCTCCATGGCCTACCGGCGGTCCGCGACTGCTCCCGTCCTGCTCAACCCCCCGCACGGCCAGTCCGCCTCCGCCCTGGCCCGAGGCAACGTGGCCGACCCGGTGCTGCAGAACTTCTGCCTCACCGCCATCGTCATCGGCGTCGCCGTCACCGCGGTGTTCCTCACCGTGGCCGTGCGCCTGAGCCAGCACCATCGCAGTCTGGACGCCGACGACATTCGGGACCTGCGCGGGTGAGCACCGCCGGGCTCTCCGGCCTGCTGCCGCTGCCGATCGCCATCCCCATCGGAGGGGCCACCCTGGCGCCCCTCCTGGCCCGGGTCTCGAAGCGGTTGGCGCTCGCCGTCTGCATCCTGAGCACCGCCGGGGCGGGCGGCGTACTACTGCTCCTGGCGCCCAAGGTCTACGGCGGGTACCAGCTGACGCACTTTCTGGGCCGCTGGGCCCCTTTCTCCGGCCAGCAGCTCGGGGACACCCTGGCGGCCGATCCCTTCGGCCTCACCTACGCGCTGGCGGTCACCGGCATCGGCGCCGTGCTCCTGGTGTACTCGCTGTCCGAGCTGCCGGGTCTGGGACCGCGGGAGCTGGGCGCCTACGCTTGCCTGTTCGAGCTGCTCCTGGCTGCCCTGGTCGGGGCGGCCCTCACCGCGGACGTCGTCAACCTGTTCGTCTGGTTCGAGGTGGCCGCCCTGGCCAGCTACGGGCTCACCGGCTTCTTCCTCGAGCGGCCCCCCGCCCTCGAAGCCGCCTTCAAGACGCTGGTCCTGACCAACATGGCAGGCTTTGCGGTCTTCGTCGGCGCCGCCATGATCTACTCCGGGCACGGCGCCCTCAACTTCGGCCAGATCCACCATGCCCTCCAAGCCCATACCGGCGACGCCGATCTGGTCGCGTTGGGCATCTTGATCATGGGCTTCGGCACCAAGGCCGGGCTCATGCCCTTTCACGGGTGGCTGCCGGACGCCCACACCGCCGCCCCCGGCCCGGTGTCGGCCCTCTTCTCGGGGCTCATGGTCAACCTGGGGGTGGTGGCTATCGCCCGCCTGGCGCTCCAGGTGTACAGCTCCGGATCCGACCGGCCCGTCCTCGGGCTGCTGACCGTACTCGGCGCCGCCTCCGCCCTACTGGGCGCCGTCCTGGCCCTGGCCCAGGACGACCTCAAGCGCCTCCTCGCCTACGACACCATCTCCCAAATGGGCATCCTGATCGTCGGCTTCGCCACCGCCACCCCGGGTGGAGCGGCCGGCGCCGTGTACCACCTCGTCAGCCACTCGCTGTACAAGGCTCTGCTCTTCCTCTGCGCCGGCGCCATCGTGCACGCCACCGGCCTCACCAAGCTGTCCGACCTGGGCGGGCTGGCCCGCCGCATGCCCGTCCTGACCGCCGCGTTCGTCCTGGGGGCCGCCGCCATCACCGGCCTGCCGCCCCTGGATGGCTACGTCTCGCTCGGCCTGATCCACGACAGCCTCCGCCACTCGCACCCCGTCACCTTCGCGGTCCTGATCGCGGCCCAGATCGTCACGGTCGCCGCCCTCAGCCGAGCCTCGTACCTGGCCTTCTTCCGCCGACGCCGCCAACCCCTCCGTGACGTGGAGCGGCTGCACCCGGGGATGGTCACCGGCCTGGTCCTGCTGGGCGCCGGGTGCGTGGCCTCCGGTGTCCTCGCCTACCCCATGCTCCGTCACGTCGCCCGGCCCGCCGCCGGCGCGCTGCTCGCCCCTGCCGCCTATGCCCGGGGCGTCCTCGCCGCGGGCGCCGCCTTGCCGTCGCCGCCCGTCGCCTTCAGCTTCTTCTCGGCCAGCGGGCTGGCGACGGCGCTCGGCACGATCGCCGCCGGCTTGGTGCTGGCGTGGGTTTATGTACGCCGGCCCGAGCCCCGCCCGGTGACCTGGTTGCGGGCCCTGCACAACGGCTCGGTCAACGACTACGCGACCTACTTCGCCGCGGGCGGCGTCATCACGGTCGCCACCCTGTTGGCCCGCTGACCGGCCGGTTCCGGGCGTTGGTCTTGGCGCGTTGACGAGGAGCCCGACGGTCATTGCGGCAGCGACCAAGATCACGGCTGCCCAGCCGGCGGCGGTTGCGTACCCGTGCACCAGTCCCGCCCGGATGTTCTCAGCCGACCGGGG
The DNA here is from genome assembly GCA_036501785.1 of Acidimicrobiales bacterium. GTDB lineage: Bacteria > Actinomycetota > Acidimicrobiia > Acidimicrobiales > Palsa-688 > PALSA-693. Next base: position 14,528 of record DASXZS010000192.1, read on the forward strand.
GCTGGACCCAAGGACGTGGGTCGCCAGGTAGGTGGCGGTGGCGGTCGCCGCAATGGTGTTGAGCAGGGCCGTACCGAGCGACGCGCCCATCTGCTGGGCGGTGTTGGCCACCGCCGAGGCCACCCCCGCTTCTCGATGGTCCACGCCGGCCGTGGCCGTCGAGAAGGCGGGGACGAACACCGCGCCCATCCCCAGGCCGAGGAGGATCTCAGCCGGCAGGGCGTACGCCGTGTAGGCGCCGTCGGGTTGGAGCTGGGTGAGGATGGCCATACCCGCAGCACCGAGCAGCAGCCCGGGAACCATGAGTGCTCGTGGCGCCACTCGAGGCAGCAGGGCCCGGGAGATGGTCGTCGAGCTGATCATGACCGCCGCTGACATTGGTAGGAACGCCAGGCCGGCTTTGGCCGGTGAGTAGCCCAGCACGACTTGGAAGTCGTAGGTGAGAAGCAGAAACAACCCGTAGAGCGCTACGACAGACAGTCCGACGGCCAGGCTGGCACCGCCGCGGTTGCGATCGCCGGGGATGCGCAACGGCAGGAGGGGGTCGGCCGTCATGGCCTCGACCGCCACGAAGCCGACCAGGAGGACACCGCCGAGCGAGAGTGCAGCCAGGGTCGTGGCCGATGACCATCCCTTGGTGGCCACCACGGAGAGTCCGTAGACGATCGAGACCAGGCCGCCCGTGACCAAAAGGGCCC
>DASXZS010000193.1:0-20365 GCA_036501785.1 Acidimicrobiales bacterium
TCTGGCCGCGGCGGCCGGCGTCGACGACGTGGTCCTGATCTGCGCCCTGGCCCTGCATCGGCGCATGACGGAGGCCGAGCTGCGCCACGCCGTCGGCGATCGGGTCTACGACGCCTTTGCCCCCCATGGCCTGTTGCTCCAGCACGACGCCGAGGATCCCGACGGCCTGGCCTACCTGGGCCAGACCGATCAGGGCGAGGACGTGGAGATCAACAAACGGGCCGCGGAGTCGGACTTGCTCGTCTACGTCAACATCAACCTGGTGGCCATGGACGGCGGCCACAAGAGCGTGGCCACCGGGCTGGCCAGCTACCGGAGCCTGCGCCACCACCACAACGTCAAGACCATGCGCCACTCCCGGTCCTTTATGGACCAGGACCGGTCCGAGCTGCACTCCTCGAACTGGCGCATGGGAAGGCTCATCGCCGCCAGCGGAGTCAAGATCTTCCAGATCGAGACCACCCTCAACAACCACACCTTCCCCGACCAGATGGCCTTCCTGCAGCGGCGCGAGTGGGAGTGGACGGCCCGGGACCGAGCCACCTACCTGGCGGTGACCAAGGGCCTGTCAGTGACCCCGCCGCGGCTGGGCCGGTCGATCTTCCAGTCCATCAAGGCCCCGCACGCCATGACCGGGGTGCACGCCGGGGAGGTGGAGGCCGTCCACGCCGCCACCACTGCCACCGTCTACCGGCAGCAGCTCGTCGACGTCGAAGGCCAGACGGACATCGCGGTGTTCGGCCTCCCGCACCTGTGCCCCTACAACGTGAACTCCATCATGAACCCCATCCTGGTCATGTGCATGGGGCTCGGCTACCTCTTCAACATGTACCGCGGCCGGCCGGTCGTCCGCGAGGGCGGGGTGGCCATCCTGTCCCATCCGACGCCGTGGGCCTTCCATCCCGTGCACCACCCCTCGTACATCGACTTCTTCGAGGAGGTGCTGTCGACGACGACCGACCCGGTGGAGATCGAGAAGACCTACGAGGAACGCTTCGCCACCGACGAGTGGTACCGGCACCTGTACCGGACCAGCCACGCCTACCACGGCGTGCACCCGTTCTACATGTGGTACTGGGGGGCGCACGCCCTCGAGCACCTGGGCCGGGTGATCATCGTCGGCGGCGACCCAAAAGCCGTACGGCGCTTGGGTTTCTCCCCCGCCTCCACCCTCACCGACGCTATCGAGATGGCCAGCGACACGGTCGGGCGCGACCCGACGATCACCCATCTGCACTGCCCGCCGATCATGATCGCCGACGTGCACTAGTGGCCGAACGACCCGGCGATCTCCCCGGCGGGACCGCACCCAAGCGGCGGCTGCCCATCACCCCGGAAACGTGGGACCTGGCCGCGGTGCGGTCGCGCGCCTGGCGGGTGCGGCGTCCCCGCGCCTTCCCGCTGTCGGCCCCCACCTGGCCAGGCGGTGTTCCCCGGCCGCCGGTGGCGCGCACCCTGGGGATGGACTACGACACCAAATGGGCGCGTCGTTATCCCGCCCGGCTGGGGCGGGTGCTGGTCTCCGAGCTGATCGCCCGCCCGGCGGTGCACGCCCTGACGTCGCCCGAGGTTTCGGGACTCGACCGCCTCGCCCACCTGGACGAGCCCGTGATCTTCGCGGCCAACCACGCCAGCCACTTCGACACCCCCCTCTTCCTGTCGGTGGTGCCGGAGAAGTGGCGCCACCACATGTTCGTGGCCGGCGCCGCCGACTACTTCTTCGACACCCGCGTCAAGGCCATCACCTTCGCCTTCCTGCTCAACGCGGTGCCGATCGAACGCCAGCGGGTGAGCCGGGACTCGGCCAACCGGGTGGCCGCCCTGCTGGCCGAGGGCTGGAGCCTCCTCATCTTCCCCGAGGGGGGCCGCAGCCCCGACGGGTGGGGGCAGCCCCACCGGGCCGGGGCAGCCTGGCTGGGGGTGCGCACCGGGCGGCCCGTCGTGCCCGTGCACATCGAGGGGACCCGGCGGATCCTGGCCAAAGGAGCCTCCCGGCTCACGCCGGGCCCGACCCACGTGACGTTCGGGCGGCCGTTGCGGCCTCAGGTGGGCGGCGATCCCCGGGCCCTGGCCGCGGACCTGGAGCAGGCGGTGGCGGCCTTGGCCGACGAGCAGACCACCGACTGGTGGACGGCGAGGAAGCGGGCGGCGGCGCGCACCAGCCCGTCGTTGACGGGCCCGCAGGCGGGGGCGTGGCGGCGAACCTGGGCCCTGGGGGACGGCGCTTCCAGCCGCCGGCGGGGCGCCTCGACGACAACCGGCTGGCCTCGGGACTGAAGGGGCCGGTTTCGAGGCCGGTTTCTTTGTCCCATTTGTTTTCTTCGGAACGCCTGCCACACTGCATGTGGTCTGCGGTCCGAAGAAACACAAGTGTCCAAAGAACGCCGGGGCCACTCGATCCAACGAAACCCCCGCCCCCGGTAGCGCACCGCTCTGGACGAGGCGGGCCCGACGGGAGATTGCAGATCAGGCGGAAGGCTTGGTGATCTCCCGGAAGGCCCACCACGCCGTCGCGGCCCCGATGAGGAGGATGGCCAGGTAGTCGATCAGGCCCGAGAAGGCGGCGTCGATGCCATTGCCGAAGGCGGTGAGCTCGACCAGGGCGTCGATGGTGGCAGAGATCCCCACCGCCGCCGCGGCCAGGAACAGGGCCATCGGCAGCAGCTCGCGGAGCCGGGACTTGGGGGCGGGATGGGGCGCGGGGTCGAGGCGGCGACCGACGACCCACAGGACCAGAGCTACCAGGATGGCCACGGACCACTGGAAGCTGGCGGGCTCGAAGAACTGGAGCACCCGGTCCCGACCGCTGAGCCCCGAGGCGTGGCGAAACGACAGGACCACGCCGGCGAACCAGGCCACCACGAACGCCACCACGATGGTCGCCGACGCCAACGCCCAGGGCGAGTGGGCGGTGACCCGCTGGAACGCGGACTTGGCCGTCGAGACGGCGCTGGCCCACGGCAAGTGGTGTGAGGCCGGCGCCGGGCCGGCTGCGGGTTCGCCGGCCGCGGAGTCGTCAGCTGCGGGTTCGCCAGGTGCGGATTCAGCGGCACCGGGTGCGGCTTCGGCGCCTGGCCCGGGCGGTGACGGGGATGGGGGCGCCGGCTCGGCCGCGGGCGGGGCAACCTCGACCGCCGGCGCCGGCTCGGCCTCGACCGCCGGCGCCGGGGGCTCCAGTGACACCGGGAGCTCGAGTGACACCGTCACGGCGTCATCGGCTGGCCGGCTGGGCACCCCGGATCGCGGTGTCCGGCGGGGGGCCGACGCCCGGCGGGGGAAGGGCGGAGCGGCCGGCGGGTCGGCCGGCGGCGCGGGCGGCGGTCCTGCCGCCGGCACCGACGTCCCCACCGGTGGCGGAGGCGGTGGCGGGGCGGCGATCTGCCACGGTGCATCCGGCTCCGAGGGGGCGGTGTCTTCTTCGGTCACGGGGCGGCCGGCTCGCCGGCCGGCATCGTGCGGGCCAACTCCTCGGCGGTGGGGATGCGTCGGAGGTGGGCCTCAGGGGGAAGTTGAGATGTGATGGCGGCCATGATCCTCTCGGTGTCGGCGTGGAAATCGGTACCGGTCAGCCCCCGGACCGGAGGCCCGACCCGGATCCGGATCGTCGGCGGGTGCAGCACGTTGGTGAGGTTGGGAACCCGGGACGAACGGGGCCACACCTGCTCAGTACCCCAAACTCCCATTGGGATCACCGGCGCCCCGGTGACCGCGGCCAGGCGGGCGGCGCCACTTTTGCCCCGCAGGTGCGGGTCGAAGAACGCTTCGCGCCGGGGGATGGTGCCCTGGGGGGCGATGATCAACACCTCCCCGCTGCGCAGGGCCACCTCGGCCTGCTGGTAGGCGGCCCGGCCGGATCGCTTGCGGTCCACGCAGATGGCCCCCGACGCCCGGATCAACGTACCGATGACCGGGGCGTCGAACAGCTCCTTCTTGGCCATCCCCCGGGGGTTGCGACCCGCCTCGAACACCGCCCGGCCGTACGCCACGGTGTCGAAGTAGCTGCGGTGGTTGGGGGCCACGATGGCTGGTCCGCGGCGGGGGATGTGCTCGATGCCGGCGATGTCGAACCGGGCGAACGGCAATGCCACCTGCTGGAACAGCACTCGCACCACGTCCATCGGTTCGGCGCCCAGCAGCTTCGGCACCCCAGCGGGGCTGTCCAGGTGGACCACGGGCCAGCGCCGGACCAGGGCGGCGGCGTGCAGCCGGGCGTCGGGATTGACCGCGGTAGGGTGGCCCACCGACTGGAGGAGCGGGAGGTCGTACACGCTGTCGGAGTACGCCCAGCTCTCCCCGAGGTCGACGCCGGCCGACCGGGCCCACCGCCGCACCGCCAGCAGCTTGCCGATCGACCACACGAACCCGCCGGCCAGGTGGCCGTTGTAGCGCTCCACGCCGCCGCTGTCGACCGACGAGCCGTAGCGGGTGGCAATCACCTCGTCGAACCCCAGCCGCCGGGCCAGCGGCTCGACCAGGTCGTAGGGCGTGGTGGTGGCGAGGACCAGCAGGCGACCAGCGGCCCGGTGCGACTCCAGCAGCGCCGGCACGTAGGGCAGCACCTGCCGCTCCAGCTGGTCGGCAGCCATCTCGGCCGCCTTGTGGACCTCACCCCGCGCCCAGCCCCGGGTCGCCACCGCCGCGGCCCGGGCGGCAGCCATGGGCGGCAGGCTCTCGCCGAACAGGTCGTAGAACCGCAGCATCAGGCCCTGGCCCGGTACCGACATCCGGCCGGTCAGGCCCTGCTCGAAGAGCGCCTGGTTGATCGCCGGGGTGCTCGAAGTCCGCAGCAGGGTCCGGTCCAGGTCGAAGATCGCCGAGGCTCCGGCCACGCCCGGACGCTATCGCTTTTCGATCCGTCGGACCGCCCGCCCGTGGCGGCCACCTCTCCATCGGATCTGTCCAGCAGTTGGCAGCGATCTGTGGTATCTGTAGTGTCGATGGACTTCCGCCAGTTGCAAGCACTGATCGCCATCGCCGATCACGGCAGCTTCTCGGCCGCGGCCACCGCCATGCACACCGTGCAGTCGAACGTCTCCAGCCACGTGGCCCGCCTGGAGCGCGAGCTCGGCGTGCAGCTGGTCGACCGCCACGGGGGCCAGCTCACCGAGGAGGGGCAAGCCGTCGTCGAACGAGGCCGCCGGGTGACCGCCGAGCTCGAGGCGGCGGTCGCCGACGTGGCGGCTCTCCGTCACGAGGTCACCGGGACGGCGCGGATCGGCATGATCGGCACCATCGCCCGCTGGCTGGCCCCCTTGCTGCTGGACCGGATGGCCGAGGTCCACCCCAAGGTGCGGCTGGTGATCGGGGACGGCACCTCCGCCACCCTGGAGCCCCACCTGGCGTCCGGGTCCCTCGACGCCGCCATCGTCAACCTGCCCCAGAGCAGCCCGGATCTGGTCGAGCGGCCCCTTTTCGACGAGGACCTGGTGCTCGTGGTCCCCAGCACCCATCCGTTCGCCTCCCGGCGCAAAGTCGCCCTGCACGAGTTGGACGGGTTCCGCCTGCTGCTACCGGCGCCGGGGTCGGCCTTCCGCCTGGAGATCGACGCCGCCTGCCGGGCCGTGGGCGTCGCCCTCCAACCGCGCGCCGAGCTGGACGGGGTGCGCCTCATTGCCTCCCTCACTCTCCAGGGTTACGGGCCCGCCATCCTGCCCGCCACCGGCGCCGGCGAGGGCTTGAGCGGCTTCACCCGGGTGAGCGTCGCCGGCCTGCCCCGCCGGCGGGTGGGGGTGGTGCTGCGCCGGCGGGGCCGCCCCAGCGCCCCCGCCCGCGCCATGTTGGAAGCGCTCGACGCCATGGTGACCGCCAACCTGGACCCGGCCAAGGGCGTGCACCCCCCGTCCACCTAGCTTGACCGTGGCGCGATTCGCATCCATGGTGCACTTAGGCCCGTCTCACGTGCATAAGTGCACCACGGATGCATTTCGCGCCACGTCCGTCACGACGTGCGGAGCTGGCGGAGCACGTAGAGCAGGATCCCGCCGTGGCGGAAGTACTCCTCCTCCTTGGGCGTGTCGATCCGCAAGACCACGGGGAAAGAGCGGCCGGCCGCGGTCACCGTCAGCTCGTCGGGTAACGGGGCCCCGTCGGCCAGACCTTCCAGGCCCTGTACGTCGAAGACCTCCTCACCGGTCAGGCCCAGCGAGGCTGCGGTGTCGCCCTCGGCGAACTGGAGGGGCAGGATCCCCATGCCCACCAGGTTGGAGCGGTGGATGCGCTCGAAGCTCTCGGCCAGCACGGCCCGGACGCCGAGCAAGGCGGTGCCCTTGGCGGCCCAATCGCGCGACGACCCGGAGCCGTACTCCTTGCCGGCCAGGATCAGCAACGGCACCCCGTCGGCCTGGTAGCGCTTGGCCGCGTCGTAGATCGACATCTGCTCGCCGTCGGGCAGGTGCCGGGTGACGCCGCCCTCGGTGCCGGGGGCGAGCTGGTTTCGCAGCCGGATGTTGGCGAACGTCCCCCGGATCATGACCTCGTGGTTGCCCCGCCTGGAGCCGTAGGAGTTGAAATCCTTGACGTCCACTCCCCCGTCGAGCAGCCACCGGCCGGCGGGACCGTCCCGCCGGATGTTGCCGGCCGGCGAGATGTGATCGGTGGTGACGCTGTCGCCCAACACGGCCAGCACCCGGGCGCTCCGCACGTCGGTCAGTGGGGCCGGCGTCATGTCCATGCCGTCGAAATACGGCGGCTTGCGCACGTAGGTCGAGGTGTTGTCCCAGCTGTAGGCGGCGCCGGAGGGAGTGTCCAGGTTGCGCCAGCGTTCGTCGCCCTCGTAGACCGACTCGTAGGACGACGTGAACATCTTGGACTCGATCGACGACCCCACGGCCTCGGCCACCTCGGCCGGCGAGGGCCACACATCCCGGAGGTACACGGGCTGGCCGTCCGCTCCGGTCCCGAGCGGGTCGCGGACGATGTCCATGTCCATGGAACCGGCCAGGGCGTAGGCGACGACGAGGGGCGGGGAGGCCAGGTAGTTCATCCGGACGTCGGGGCTGATGCGGCCCTCGAAATTGCGGTTGCCCGACAGGACGGAGACGACTGACAAGTCGCCGGCGGCGACGGCGTCGGAGATGGGCTGCAGGAGGGGGCCGCTGTTGCCGATGCAGGTGGTGCACCCGAACCCGACCAGGTCGAAGCCCAGCTTCTCCAAATAGGGAGTGAGGCCCGCCCGCTCGTAGTAGTCCATGACCACCTTGGAACCAGGGGCCAGGGTGGTCTTCACCCACGGCTTGGAGGTCAGACCCTTGTCGACGGCGTTGCGGGCCAAGAGGCCGGCGGCGACCATCACCGACGGGTTGGACGTGTTGGTGCAGGAAGTGATGGCGGCGATGACGACGTGCCCGTGGTCGAGCTCGAAGGCGGACCCATCTTCGAGGGTGACCGGGGTGGGGTGCGAGGGCGGCGCGATGGCCCGGTATTTCTCCTGCGCTTCGTCGAGACGCACCCGGTCCTGGGGTCGGGCCGGGCCGGCGAGCGACGGGACGACCGTCGACAGGTCCAGGCTAAGCCGTTCCGAGTAGTCCGCCTCGTGGCTGGGGTCGAGCCACAGGCCCTGCTCCTTGGCGTAGGCCTCGACCAGGGCGATCTGCTCGGCTGGGCGCCCGGTCAGGGTCAGGTAGCGCAGGGTCTCCTCGTCGACGGGGAAGATGGCGCAGGTGGACCCGTACTCCGGCGACATGTTGCCGATGGTGGCCCGGTTGGCCAGGGGGACCGAGGCCACGCCCTCCCCGTAGAACTCCACGAACTTGCCGACGACGCCGTGCTTGCGGAGCATCTCGGTCACGGTCAGGACCAGGTCGGTGGCGGTGGAGCCCTCGGGCAGGGCGCCGGTCAGCTGGAAGCCCACCACCCGGGGGATCAGCATGGAGACGGGCTGGCCCAGCATGGCCGCCTCCGCCTCGATGCCGCCGACGCCCCAGCCGAGAACGCCCAGTCCGTTGATCATGGTGGTGTGGGAGTCGGTGCCGAGGAGGGTGTCGGGATAGGCCTCCCCGGCGTCACTCGTGAACACCACCCGGGCCAGGTACTCCAGGTTGACCTGATGGCAGATCCCGGTGTTGGGGGGCACCACCCGCAGGGTCTCGAAAGCGCCCTGGCCCCAGCGCAGGAAGCGGTAGCGCTCCTCGTTGCGCTGGAACTCCAGCTCGGCGTTCTTGACGAAGGCGTCCGGAGTGCCGTACACGTCGGCGATGATCGAGTGGTCGATGACCAGCTCGGCGGGGATGAGTGGGTTGACCTTGGCCGGATCGCCCCCCAAGGCGACCATGGCGTCGCGCATGGCCGCCAGGTCAACGACCGCTGGCACCCCGGTGAAGTCCTGCATGAGGATGCGGGCGGGGGCAAAGGCGATCTCTTTGCTGGGCTGGGCGGCCGGGTCCCAGCCCGCCAGGGCCTCGATGTCTTCGGGGTGGACGGACACCCCGTCCTCGTGGCGCAGCATGTTCTCCAGGAGCACTTTGAGCGAGTAGGGCAGACGGGAGGCGTCCGGCAGGGCGTCCAGGCGGAAGATCTCGTACGTCCGCCCGCCGGCGGACAGGTCCGCCCGGGCGCCGAAGGTGTTGGGGGTGCTCGGCATGGGTCCAGTCTGGCGCACGCCAGTGACGAGGCGGAAAGCGACGCCTCCCGACTCCACGTCCCCGGGGCCGGTCGTGCCGGAGGACGACCCCCCCGGAAGGCGTCGCACGGCTGCCGGGCTAGCCTGCTCGGTCGTCATGGAGCCCACCCGACCGCTGGCCGTCAACCGCTACCGAGACGCCCGCGGCGGGGAATTACGCCCGGACGATGTCGGTCGCACCGTCCGCCTGGCCGGGTGGGTGGCCGCCAAGCGGGACCACGGTGGCCTGCTGTTCGTGGACCTGCGCGACGCGGGCGGCGCCGAACCTGGCGGGCTGGTGCAGCTGGTGGCCCACCCCGACGTGGCGGCCTTCGGGGTCCTTTCCCACCTGCGAGTCGAGAGCGCCATCAGCGTGAACGGGGCCGTGGTGGCTCGCACGCCGGAGACGGTCAACCCCAAGCTGCAGACCGGCGCCATCGAGGTGGTGGTCGGCGCCGTCGAGGTGCTGGCCGCGGCCGACGTGCTCCCCTTCCCCGTCGAGCGGGACAGCGACGTCGGCGAGGAGTCCCGCCTGCGCTACCGCTACCTGGACTTGCGCCGGGGACCACTTGTCGAGCGGCTGGCGGCCCGGGCCCGGCTGGCCCAGCTGGTGCGGTGGCACCTGGCCGAGCGGGGGTTCCTGGAGGTGCAGACCCCGGTGCTGACCGCCTCGTCGCCGGAGGGGGCCCGGGACTTCCTGGTGCCCAGCCGGCTCTATCCCGGTGAATTCTACGCCTTGCCGCAGGCGCCCCAGCAGTTCAAGCAGCTGCTGATGGTCGGCGGGGTGGAGCGGTATTTCCAGATCGCCCCGTGCTTTCGCGACGAGGCGTCGCGGGCCGACCGAAGCCCGGGCGAGTTCTACCAGATCGATCTCGAGATGGCCTTCGCCACCCAGGAGGATGTCTTCGCCGAGGTCGAGCTGCTGATGGGCCGGATCGTCAAGGAGTGCTCGACGAAGACGGCGCCGGCGACCTTCCCCCGCCTAGGGTTCGCCGAGGCCATCGACCGGTTCGGCACGGACAAGCCGGACCTCCGGTTCGACCTGGAGATAGTGGACGTGACGGGATCGTTGGGCGGCGGCACCGAGCTCCCGTTTATCTCGGGCGCGCCGGCGGCGGGGCACGTGGTCCGGGTGCTGCGGGCACCCGAGGCGGCCGGGCGCCCCCGCAAATGGTTCGACGGTTTCGCCGAGGCGGCCCGCCAGGCCGGCGTCACCGGAGCCTGGCTGCAGCTGGATGCGGGGGGCGAGATGCGGGGGTCGTTGTCGAGGAAGCTCACGGCGGACGAAGCGGCCGTGCTGGGGGCGGCCGTCGATGCGGTATCGGGCGACGCGGTGCTCTGTGCGGTGGGACCCCGGGCCGCGGTGGCGGCGGTGCTGGGCGAGCAGCGCAGCGGGCTGGGCCGGGAGATGGGGCTGGCGGACCAGGGCGTGCTGTCGTTTTGCTGGGTGGTCGACTTTCCCATGTTCGAGCGGGACGCGGAGACGGGTGAGTGGGGGTTCTCGCACAACCCGTTCTCCATGCCGCAGGGTGGCCTGTCGGCACTGCAGTCTTCGGACCCGGGCGACGTGCTGGCCTACCAATACGACCTGGTGTGCAACGGGGTCGAGTTGTCGTCGGGCGCCGTCCGCAACCACCTGCCCGAGGTCATGGAGGCGGCGTTCGCCATCGCCGGCTACGGGCCGGACCGGATCAAGGCGTCGTTCCCAGCGCTGTGGAACGCCTTTCACTACGGGCCGCCGCCCCATGCCGGCATCGCCCCCGGGTTCGATCGCATCCTCATGCTGCTCGAGGATCAGGCCAACCTGCGGGAGGTGATCGCTTTCCCCCTCAACCAGGGGGCCCGGGACCTCCTGATGGGTGCGCCCGGCCCGGTGGCCGACGCCCAGCTGGCCGAGCTGCACCTCCGGGTCGTGCCGCCGGCACCGTAGGCCGGCGGGCGGGGGCGGCGGGGCCGGCGGGGACGGGGGCGGCGGGGGCGGCGGGAGCGGCCGGATGAAAAACGGACACACCTCGAGGCCAGTGCCCGGGTCATGGCGCGAAGCTTGTCCGCTCCGGTACCAAAATCGGCATGAAAGCGGACACACTTCTGCCGCGAGCACGGCTTACCCCCCGAAGGGTGTCCCTTTCCTGACGGCGCGCCAAAGGCGACACACCGCTTCTCATTTCGGTGCGCCAGCCGGCGAACCGTGCCAAGGCCGTCGTGCCGACCGGGGCTGGCGCCGAAACGAGGCGTTGCCACTGTCCCATCCGGTTGCTACGTTCTGCGCCGGGTCTCCGGGTGCCGGGTTCACGGCATCGCTCGGGGTTTCGGACCCACCCCCGCCATGGAAGCTCGACGGGAAGGTGGGATCCGATGAAGGACTGGGAGAAGCTCGCCGGCGTGCTCTTGGACGCGGCCGGTGACCGGGCGGCTGAGCAGGGACATCCGATCTGGGTGCGGGTGCTCGACTCGCCGGATGGCGATCCTGACGAGACGTTCGCGCTGGCGTTGTCGGCCGAGCCAGCGGGACTGCTGGGATGGGTCGCGACTGCGGACTGCCGAGCCGTTGGGGTGGTCGCGACCGGGCGGCTCCGGCCCACGGAGGGCGCCCCGCCTGGTGCCGTCGATCCGGCCAACGACCGCATCCGGATGGTGTGCCTCGTCTCCCGCGCCGGCGACATGGCCTGGAAGATGGCGCTCCCGGACGGCAGCGAGTCAACGGAGCCACCGTCCGAAGGTCGAATGCTCGACTGCTTGCGTCGCTGCTTCGGACTGCCCACTCCCCCACCTCCGGCCAGTCCGGCCCGGCTGCAAGCGGCGGCGTGGCTGGCCGCCGCCTTTGAGCAAGCCCAAGTAGCTCGACGTCCGCTCAGCTGGTCGGAGGTGTCACGCCTGCACCCTGTGGCAAGGGTCCTGGACGGCGATCTCCATGGAGATTGCTCGACCGTCCTGCCCGGATTGATCCGGTTGGCTGGCTCCGCTTGGACCTGGGAGGACTTTCGCCTGCACGCCCAGGCGGACGCCGGTGTACACGACGTCATCAATCCTGAGCTAGCGAGCTGGATGGATGCCGGGATGTTCGCCCGTTGGGTGTTGTCGTGTCTACCCGCACCCGACGAACTGCTGGTGGTGCTCCGGCCGCATCTCACCCCGTCGGCCGCCCGCCGTTTGGCTCACGCGGTGCACGTGGCCACCACACCGGAGCCAGCAGGGGCGTTGAGCTGACGCAGTCGGCCGGCCTCGCCCCGGCACTGGTTCTGACCTGGGGTCTTCCGGTGGGCGCAGAGGGACTTGAACCCCCGACCCCCTGCGCGTCATGCAGGTGCTCTGCCAGACTGAGCTATGCGCCCGGGTGCGTGCACGGACCCTACCACGGGCGCCGCGGCGGGTCCGAAGGCGGCGCCATCTACGCTGACGACGCCATGATTGCGCTTCCCGCCTACCTGCCGAGCCCGTCGACCAACGGGCTGAGCATCGGTCCGGTGCGGCTCCATGTGTACGGATTGCTGATCGCTGCGGGTATCGCAGCTGCGGTTTGGCTGTCGCAGCGCCGGTGGGAGCGCATCGGCGGCCGGCCGGGGACGATGGCGGCCCTCGCGGTGTGGGGGGTCCCCGGTGGCCTGATCGGCGCCCGTGTGTACAGCCTGGTGACCAGTTGGGGGGTAGACACCAACGGACACTGGTACCGGGCCTTCGCTATCTGGCAGGGCGGCCTGGGGATCTGGGGTGGCGTGGTCGGAGGCGTCGCCCTCGGCGCGGTCGGCGCCCGCCGGCACCATCTGCCCCTCCGCCCACTAGTCGATTGTGTCGCCCCGGCGTTCGCCTTGGGGCAGGCCATCGGCCGCTGGGGCAACTACTTCAACCAGGAGCTGTACGGCCGTCCCTCCAAGCTTCCGTGGGCCGTCAAGATCGACAATCCCACCGCCCCCTACCTGCCCCACTCGACGTTCCAGCCCACCTTCCTCTACGAATGCATCTGGGACCTGGCCGTCCTGGGCCTCGTCATCTGGGTCGAACGGCGGTTCCGGATCCGGAGGGGGTATCTGATCGCTGCGTACGCGGCGTTCTACACCTTCGGGCGCTTCTGGACGGAGTACCTGCGTATCGACAATGCGCATCGCTTCTGGGGTCTCCGCCTCAACGATTGGACCAGCATCATCGTCTTCGTGGTGGCCAGCATCGTGCTGTTCACCCGCGGTCGGGCCGCACCCGGCGACGACTGCGCCGGTGACCCGCTGCCCGATGAACCCGAGGTCACGACCGCCGGACCCGCCCAGACCTCGCCGGCTGCCGCCAAATAGCCGCCGAGCGGGTGGGCCGCTGGGCTGGCCGGGCCGGCGGGCCGGCGGGCCGCTGGGCCGCGAACCGGCCCCCTTACGGCTCGGTCCCCGCCCGCTCAGGAGCCGTGCCGATATAGGCGGCGCGGGTCCGGAACCGGGTGGGCGAGGCGTACTCCTCTATGGCATGGGCCAGCCACCCTGCGACCTTGCCGAGGGTGGCGATGGCCTGCCCGGCGCCGGGGATCATCTCCCCACAGAAGGCCAGCGCGCCCAGCCCCAGATCCACGTTGGGCGGGGGGAAGCCCCGGGCCTGCCCGATGGCCCGTACCCGCTCGACCACGACGTGCCGGTCGGCTCGACCACTGATCTCCGGCAGGCGCGCCAGCAGTTCGGCGCCGCGGGGGTCCCCGCCGGGATAGAGGGGCATCCCGAACCCATACACTGCCGACCCGACCCGGCGTAGCCGCTCGCCGATGGTGCGACCCGGGTCGCCGGCCAACGCCTCGGCCAAGAGGCTCTCCACCTCGCTCGGCGCCCCGCTGCTCCCGCTCGGCCAACTCCCGCTGGCCGGTCCCAGACCGGTGCTGACAACCGCGTAGGGGTCGGCCCGGAAGGCCGCCGCCACTCGGGCGGCCAGCGTGGACGGGGCGAGCTCGTGGTCTGCCGACAGCACCAAGGCGGCCTCCAGCACCGACTGACGAGCTGGCGTCAAGGGCAAAGGGCTGAGGCGTGGCCACAACCGAGCGCTCAGGGAGCTGCGGGCCGAGCGGAGCCTGGCGGTGCTGACGGAGCTGCCGGAGCTGACGGAGCCGCCGGAATCGTCCGCCACCCGCCGGCGTCGAGCCGCCCCCACTTGGAGCGGCAGGGCATCCACCAGCGTCGACAGGAGGCCGGGCCCCACTACCAGCACCGACGCCGGACTGAGAGCGTGGCGCAACTCGTCGGTCAGCGCAGCCGTGGCGACGGCCACCATGAACTTCTCGACCGGCTGACTATCCGACCCCACCGATCGCAGCACCTGCGCCACAGCCTCCGCCGCGGCCGGTGGCGTCCGCCACGGGAGGCCCCCGGTCGACGACTGCCCCGTCCACAGCCACTCTGCCACCTCCTCGAAGGTGGCCGTCCGGCTCAGGGCCACGGCGTCGACACCCCGGTAGTAGAGGCGGCCGCGGTCGATCAAGGTGAGTTCGGTCACGAAGACCGGGTCCGCACCCTCGCCCCCGTCGGCCCGGCCGGCCGCGCCCGCCCGGCCGGCCACCCCGGCCCGGCCCTCCGCCCCCGCGTGGCTGGCCATCCCCGCCGGCCCGTCGGCGCCGATCCCCGTCGCCTCCCGCCGGCTCTCACCTCCCCGCCGTGGCATGACCGCGCTTCTCCCGGACGCGTGCCGGGAAGTCCGGGCCAGCACGGCTACCTCCTTGGCGTCAAAGGTGCTCCCGGCCGGGGACCGCTGCCGCGACAGCACCCCCCGGCTCACATAGGCGTACACCGTGGCTGGCTTCACCCCGAGCTGGGCGGCGGTCTCGGCGGAGGACAGCCGTTTGTTGATCATTAATCAATATTGATCGATGTAGATAAGGGTGTCAAGATGAATGGCATGACGACCTTCTTGGATGTCCCGCCCGGACTCAAGGGCGTCGCCGTCACCGACACTCAGATCGGGGACGTGCGCGGCCTCGAGGGCTTTTACCACTACCGGCAGTACTCGGCGATCGACCTGGCCACTCGGCGCAGTTTGGAAGACGTGTGGCAGTTGTTGATGGACGGCAGCCTGCCCGGCGACGCCGCCGGTCGCGACGCCTTTGCCGCCGAGGTGCGCCCCAGTCGGATGCTCCCACCGCGACTGGTCGAGCTCCTACCAGGCATCGCCTCCGTCACCAGGACGTCCGGGCCCTTGAGCTGCTTGCGCACTGCGCTGTCCGCCTTGGGCGCGGCCGCGGGCATGCAAGCCCTCTGGGATCTCGACGCCGAGAGCCGGCGGCACGACCTGATCCGCCTGGCCGCGGCCACCCCCACGCTGGTCGCGGCTCTGTACCGCCTGTCGACAGGGCAGCAGCCGATCGCTCCCGATCCGGACCTGGGCCACGCGGCCAACTACCTGTGGATGGTGACTGGGGCGCGTCCCGACGACCGATGGGCCCGGGCCCTGGAGCAGTACCTGATCCTGACGGTCGATCACGGCTTCAACAACTCAACGTTCACGGCCCGAGTGATCACTTCGACCGGCGCGGACGCGGCGGCAGCCGTGGTAGGAGCCATCGGGGCTCTGTCGGGCCCGCTGCACGGCGGGGCACCCAGCCGGGCACTGGACACCCTCGACGCCATCGGGAGCGCCGACCGAGCCGAGGCCTATATCCGCGACCTGGTGGGGCGGGGCCAGCGCATCATGGGTTTTGGTCACCCCGTGTACCGCACGGACGATCCTCGTTCTCTCCTGTTGCGCGACGTGGCCCAGTCGCTCGGCGGCGACTTGGTCGATCTGGCGGTCGAGGTGGAGCAGACGATCCTGACGGTGCTCGCCGAGCTGAAGCCCGGGCAGCCCCTCTATGCCAACGTGGAGTACTACGCCGGCGTGGTCATGGACCGTTGCGGTCTGCCCCGGGAGCTGTTCACGCCGACGTTCGCGGTGAGCCGGGTGATCGGGTGGTGCGCCAACATCGCCGAGCAGGCCGAAGACCGGCACATCATCCGCCCCGCCGCCCGTTACGTCGGACCCCCACCACCGGTCCCGGTGCCGCGGCCCACCTGATCGCCAGGGCGTACGCTGGCAGCATGCCGGGGGTGATCGACGGGCGCCGGTGGTGGCGACAACGCATTGCCCACCTGGAAGAGGCGCTCCGGGGTGATCTGTCAGACGAGCAGCGCGCCGAGATCGAGGCCGAACTGGCCCAGGCCCGGATGGAGTTGCGCAGCAATCGGCGCTGGCTCAGCTGGCTGCTGTGGGGCCACCGTTAGTCGCAGCGGCAGTGGAAGCGTTACGCGAACGACGCGGCGGCCGCCGCTGGCCCGGGCCGGGCCGGCCGAGCCTTGCCGGAGCCGAAGCCGAAGCCGAAGCCCTTACGGCTGGCGCCGACCTTGGTGGTATCAGCGATGTTGGTCGCGGTGTCCTTGCCGCTCACCGTGGTAGCGACCACGGATACCTGATCACCTGAAGCGATGGATCCGATGCCATCCCGCTGCGCATCCACCACGGTCGACGAGGCGACCACGTAGGTGTGGGTGTATCCGTCCGGGCTGGTCACGGTGATAGATGACGAAGCAACCGGGCCGGCCTTGCCGGCCTGCACGTCGACGGTCTGGTAACCGCCGTTCTTGTTCCGCACCGTCACCTGACCGTGGACCACGCCACCGAGCCCGCCGAACGCCCCCAAGCCGCCCGGACCGGCGAACGCCCTGAAGCCGCCGGGACCGCCGAACCGCGGCTGGCCGGCCGGCGCCGGCACCGTGGTGGGGGTGCTGCCGCTCGGCGGGGACGAGCTCGACGAGGTGGCCGCGAAGGCCAGGCCCGCGCCCCCGAGGGCGAGGCCGGCGGCCAGCCCCCCGGCCAGGGCCGTGCGCGGCAGGCGGCCGAAGCGTGGGCGCCATCCAGTAGCCGACCTCTTGGGCGGACCCGAAACCGGCTCATCCGACATGTCCAGCACCTCCTTGTGGCAGGCCGATCCTCGCACAGCCACCTGAGCGCCACCCCAACGCCACCTGAGAGGATCCTAAAACGAACCACCCCTTGTGCGATCACCAGCCATGTCGGTCGATGTCGAAGGGGATCGTTTAGTTTCGAGCAGGGCCGCCTGCCGGAGGAGACAGAAACGCTCGGCTTCTTCGAGGGCATCTGGCCCGGGCATCCGGTGGTCCTCGGTTGGCAGGGGCTCACCGCCACCATGACCGGCGACGAGCGCCTCGCCCGGGCGATCCTGGCCACGGTCGACGACGACGGCCTCGAGAACATTCCCGCCCAGCTCACCGAGACGGCCGTGGCGCTGGGTGACGCCGCGGCGTCGCAGCGCATCGCCGCGGTCCTCGCCCCTCGAGTCGGCCACCCGCTGGTGGGCTTCGGGATCGCCTCCGCGTGTTACGGCACAGTCGACCGCTACCTCGGCTTGATCTGCTCCCAATCCGGAGACTACGGCGCCGCCTGGGCCATCATGCCGCCGCCGCCCGGCTCCATCGGCGCTTCCGCAGCCGGCTGTGGCGGTTGCACAGTCAACTCGACACTGCCGCCGCCCTCATCGGGCGGGACCAACCCGACGACCGGGACCAAGCCCAGTCCCTCCTCCAGGACGTCACCGACGAAGCGGCTCCCACGGCCATGCGCAGGGTGCAGCTCCGGGCCGCCGAACTGCGCGGAGAGCTGCACTGACGAAGGCGCCCACGGGGCGGGCGTTTGGGGAGGTCTCACTTGAGGATGTTGACCGCCCGGGCAATCACGAGCGCCACGGTGAGTAGGGCCACCGCCGATTGCAGCAGCATCAGCATCTTCGCCCACCGCGCCAAGGGCATGACGTCCGTCGGGCTGAACGCGGTGGCATTGGTAAACGACACATACAGGTAGTCGACGAAGGTGGTGGTCCAGTCGGAGGGCGCCAAGTCCGGCTGGGTCATCTGGGGGAACAGGAAATCCGGATAGCGCCGTAGGGCCTGGGCCCGGGCAACCGGGCCCCCCCGATCCCATTCCCAGTACCACAAGGCAAAGACGATGATATTCGTGAGGTAGATGCTGGCGCCGCGCGCCAGCAGCGCCGACGCGTTGCTTCCCCCGGTGCCGTTGATGATCCCATCGATGAGCTGCCCGGAGGACCAGGCGTTGGCGAGGGAAATGAGCGCGATGAGGGTGATGCTGGCGGCCCGCAACGTGTTCGACGTCCGGTTGATCCGGCGCGGATTGGCCGCGATCAGCCCTACCATCAAGGCGCCCTCCATCGACGGAAGCAACCAGGCCGGGTGGATCACCAGCTGATCGGGCAGGACCACTTGCAGGGCGATGGCCACGGCCACGACCGCCGCCACGGGTAACCGCTGTTCTCCCTCAGTGGCGCGGCGCCACGCCGGTTCCATGCGACGCTCGACCGAGTGAGCGGCGGTCATCTCGGGGCCGACGATCCGCTCCACTCGCCGCAGTTGCTCGTGCATGGCACTGAGCAGGCTCGACAGGGAGTGCTCGTCGACGCCGGTATGGTCCGATGCGCCTGGCTCCGGTGGAGGTGGCGACATGCGCTGCATAGTACGGCGGCCGTTCCCGCGCCGATTGGCACACGCGACGCCGACGCCGCTGACGAATCCCCCTGGCGTTCCCTTCAGGCGTCGAGCAGGCGGGTGATGGCGTCGCTGTGGGCGACGGCGCCATTGTGCACATAGGCCTCGTGGTTGCGATTGATCTGCGTCTCGTCGTATACGTAGTTGACGAGCAGCCCGTGCGATTGGCGCATCCCGTTGACCGAGGTGTCTCCCAGCCAGTCGATCCGCTCCAAGCGAGCACCGTTGCGGAGGTGAAAACGGGCGACCGGGTCCGCAGGTTGCGTCCCCTGCTTCACGTTGACCAGGTAGTCGGCGCACGCCCGCAGCAAGGTGGGCTCGAGACGTTCAGCGGTCTGGGCGTCCTCGTACCACAGCCGGTCGTCGATCGCCTCGAGGTCGGCTTGGTCGGCGGCAGGCCAGGCCTCGGCTCGGCGGGCGCGGGCCAGCCACGCCGCGAACCCGGGAACCGGTGACAGCGTGGCGAACTGGGTGAGCTGCGGCAACTCGGTGGCCAGTTCGTGCACCACTTGCTTGATCAGGAAGTTGCCGAGCGGGATGCCGCGCAAGCCGGCCTGACAATTGGTGATGGAGTAGAAGGTGGCGGTGTCCGCCGGCTGCTCGTCCTCGTCGGGAAGAGGGGCATCGAGCAGCTCCTGAATGTTGGAGGCCAGGCCCCGGGTGAGGGCCACCTCGATGAAGATAAGCGGCTCGTCCTCCACTGCCGGATGGAAGTAGCCGAAGCACCGGCGGTCCGCTGCCAGGCGCCGGCGCAGATCGTCCCAGCCGCGGATCTCGTGCACCGCCTCGTAGTCGATCAGCCGTTCGAGGACTGCGCCGGGACTATGCCAATTGATCCGCTCCAGGACGATGAAGCCCCGGTTGAACCAGGAGGACAGCACATGGAACAGGTCGACCTCGACGGGCGCCAGCGCCGGGTACTCGTCCAGTAGCGCCAGGACGTGGGATCGCATCGAGAGCACGGTCCACGTCCCGCCCGGGGCGGTGTTGATCGAGCGAAACAGAGCCTGCCGGCGGGGTTCGACGGCCTGGAACAGCCGCGTGAGCGACGCCTCGGACCGATCCATGCGGTAGGCGTCGATCGCCAGGTCAACGGCGCCACGGGACGGACCTAGCTCGTCGAGCAGAAAGGTCAGGAACTCGAGGCGCTCGGTCGGCTTGAGATCCCGGTACCGCCGTACCACCAGCTCCGCCAGCGCCACTGACGCCATCTCGCTGGTGTCGGCCAGCAACGCCTCCGCGGTTCGGCACAGGGCCTCGATGGCGGTGCGGGGCAGGGCCGAGCGTCGATCAGTCACGGGGCGCGCCCTCGACTCGCCGGTCGACGAACTCTCGATCGAAGTCGTGCATGACTGCCGTCCTCAGACTTGCTCGTGAGGCGGCGAGCGGAATCGAACCGCTGTACAGGGCTTTGCAGGCCCTTGCCTAAACCACTCGGCCACGCCGCCCGGCAGTGACAACTCCTTATCCTACTCGGAGCGAACCGCCACCAGCCGGGGCGGCTACGGTCGGCGGGCGCCGATGCCCGCCGCCGTTGACTTGCGCCACCTCGACACCACCCAGCGGGCCACCTTGGGGGTGGCGGCGGTGCTGACCGTGGCGGCCGGTGTGGTCACCGGGGCCGGGGCCGGCCCGGTCGTGCGCTTCGCGGTAGCGGGTCTGGCCCTGGCCGCCCTGGCCGCCCTGGTAGGACAGGCCATCGAGCAGGTCGGCGACCGCCTCGGACCGGGAGCGACGGGACTGCTGCAGTCGACGCTCGGCAACCTCCCCGAGCTGTTCGTGGCCCTGTTCGCGCTGAGCAAGGGCCTCACCGGCGTGGTGCAGGCCGCCCTCATCGGCTCCATCCTCGGCAACGCCCTCCTGGTCCTGGGCTGCGCCTTCGTGGCCGGCGGGCTGCGCCACGGGACCCAGCGCTTCGACCCCGAGGAGCCCCGGCTCAACGCTTCCCTGCTGCTGCTGGTCGTGGCCGCCCTACTGGTGCCCACCCTGGCGAAACGGCTGCAAACCCCCGCCGCCGCCCACATCTCGGCCCTGTCCGACGCCTGCGCCATCGCCCTGCTGGTCGTGTACGCGGCCACGATCCCGTTTTACCTGCGCCGGCGGGTCATCCAGCCAGAGGGGGCCGAAACGCCCGGTGCGGCAGACGCCAGCCCCCCGTGGCCCCTTCCCCTGTCGATCGGGCTCCTGGCAGTCGCCAGCGCGGGTGCGGCCCTGGCGTCGGACTGGTTCGTCAGCCCGCTCGAGCCGGCTGTCCGCAGCC
>DASXZS010000194.1:0-10801 GCA_036501785.1 Acidimicrobiales bacterium
CGGCGGGGCGCCGGACTTGGTAATCACGAGTCCATGATGCTTGCCCGGCGCCCCGGCTGCACCGGTCGGGGGCGGCCGCCGCCGTGGCGGGAGATATTGGCGCCCGTTGCATGAGCCCGCAGGGCCAGCACGCCCGTGCGCCCGAGCACTTCTGCGATCGCCATCAGGATCAGGGCGGCCGTCCAGGCGGCAGGAACCGTGAGGGCATGCTGCTCGCTGAAGCGAGCGATCGCCGCCCCACCGCCATGGGTGGCGTACAGCTGGAATGCCAGGCGAGACCCCACACCCACGATCCACAGCGCGGCCGCCGCCCGGCCGGCCTTCGCGACCACGCCCCCGTCCTCGGTCACATGGAGGGCGGTGCACCAGGCGCACAGGACGCCTAGTGTCAGGCCGACCGCTGCCCCGGCCACGATGAGCAACATGTCGTTGCCCGCGGTCGGAATGGAGTGCAGGTAGTGGGTGGCCGCGTAGCCAACCAGGATCAATGGCAACACCAGACTGCGTACGGTGAGGCGCCGGCCGCGGATCTGGACGACGACGAGGGCGATGAGCAGGCCGTTGATGAGGTAATCGGTAAAGGACATGGCGCAAGTGTCCACCGGAGGGGTCGGGTGAGCGTCAACCCCGGGGTTGATCGCGGGGTGGATCGAGGTCCACCCTCCAGTCCGACCCGCGCCAGTCAAACCCGCCCGCTACTCGGCCCGCCTGCTACTGGGCCCGCCCGCTACTGGGCCCGCCCGCTACCGGGCTCGGCCCCTACCGGGCCCGCCCGCTACCGGAACGAGTAGCTCACCGGAAGATGCTTGACGCCCGACACGAAGGCCGACTCGGACCACTGGGCCGGCCCCGCCGGCTCGATGTGCTCGAGCTGCTGCGCCAGCCGGACCAGCATGGTCCGCACCTCCCGGCGGGCGAACTGGCTGCCGAGGCAGAAATGCGCCCCGCCGCCAAACGACAGGAGCCGATCGGCGTTCGCCCGCCGCACATCGAAGGTCATGGAGTTCTCGAACACTTCCTCGTCGCGATTGGCGCTGGGATAGGAGAGGAGGACTCGACCTCCCGGCGGGATGTCAACGCCGGCGACGGTGTTGTCCTCGGTCGCGTACCGCATGAAATGGCGAACGGGCGAAGTCCACCGGATGCATTCGTCCGCGGCGTTGCCGGCCAATTCGGGGTCGTCGCGTATGGCCCAGAGCTGGGACGGGTCCCGCAGCATGGCCTCGATGCCGCCCGACAGGGAGTAGGACGTGGTGTCGTGGCCAGCGGTGGCCACGATGATGTAGTACCACAGCCGTTCGGCGTCGCCCATTGGGCACCCGCCGGGCTGGCCGTTGGCGATGACGGTTGCCAGGTCGTCGGTGGGGTGTTTCTGCCGGTTTTCGGTGATGGCGTTGAAGTACTCGATGAACTTCATCACCGTGCCGATGAGGCGGGCCTGGGGATCCTCCGCGTCGCCGAGGAACTCCGGGTCGGCGGCCCCGAACAACCCTTGCGTCAGTTCCATCATCAGGGGCTCATCGCCCTCGGGGACGCCGTAGATGTCCATGATGACCCGGAGGGTGTAGGGCTGAGCGATGTCGCGGGCGAAGTCGCAGGCGCCGCCGAGATCGCGCATCTTCTGCACGAACAGGTCGGCGAGGGCGTCGATCCGGGGCTGCCGGTGCTTGACGGCGGCTGGTTTGAACCAGTCATTGGTGACCTGCCGATGATCGCGGTGCTCGGTCCCATCGAGATGCACCAGCGTTCTCGGTTGAGGCACGCCGGCCTCGAGCATGCGCTGCCAGTCGGCCTCGGGTCCGAGCACCGACCTGGCCGTGTTGTGCCACCCGTCGTTGTCCCGGGATACCGCGAGCACCTCGGCGTAGCGGGTGAGCACCCAGAAGGGCGCGAAGCCCTCGATGTTGACCGGCAGGACCGGCGTGGACCGGCGGATCTCCGCCACCTGCTCGTGCCAACGATCCATGTCCGCCCATTGGCCGGGGAAGGCGAACAGCGTTCCGGTGGTCGCGGTGCCGTCGGTGAGGGTCATGGACCTAACCTCCTCGTTGCCTCCAGCAATGGGGCCACCATACCGTGAAGTATGTTAACGCTCGCCGTCCGGCCTGTGGCGGTGGTCCAAGCCGTCGCCCAGATTCATGGGCCCGGCCGCCTCGGGAAGCTCAATGCCAAGGTCGGACTCAAGGTCACCGTGATCGTCGGAACCACGTGGTGTGCGTATCTCTTCACCGTCATTGCCCTCGTCGGCGCCCCTTCGGCTTTCAAGTCCGGCGACAGCCTCATCATCATCGCCTGGATCGCCCAGACCTTCCTCCAGCTGGTGCTCCTACCCATCATCATCGTGGGGCAAAACGCGCGGGCGGCCGCAGCCGACGCCCGGTCTCAAGCTACCTATGACGACGCGGCCGCGGTCTTGGAGGAGGCCAAGCAGATCCAGGTCCATCTGCCCATCCAGGACGCGGAGTTGACCCGACTGGTAGCCGCGGTGTGCAGCCCGAACCCGAGCTGACCGACCAATTCCCCGGTTCCACCCCAACCGCGCCATTTCGCAACCGCGTCCCCGCCCGGCGCCCCCCCCGCCGGCGGGGGCCGGCGTGGAAACGCCCGGCTATTGGTGCCACGCCGGTAGGCCGCCGCCGCCGCTCGGGGTGGCGCGGCGAGGCCCGGCCTCCTGGTGAGGGATGGCGTTTGGCGGCACCGGATAGGGGACTCCCTGACCGAGCGTGCCGAGCGCGGCGTTTAGGGCGTTGGCCAAGACCAGATCGCCGGCGAGCCCGAGGTCGGCGAGCGGGATGGGCAGTTGGGGCCGGCTGGCGTTGGGTGGGGCTGCGAAGTTGAAGGCGCCGGTCAGGTCGCCGACCGTACGCCGGCGCCAGGCGCTGAGATTGGGTACCGGCGTGCCGAAGCGGGCCTCGATGAGTCGCAGTTGCGAGGTGTGATCGAGGGTGCCGGAGAAGACGAGCCCGCCCCGGGTGTACGGGGATATCACCAGGCACGGGACCCGGAAACCCAACCCGATAGGGCCGGTGATCCCGCCTTCGACGCCCTGGACAGACGGGTTGGTCACGGGGGCGGTGATGTACTCGTCCGGTGTGTCAGGCGGCGCCGTCGGCGGTGGCACATGGTCGAAAAACCCGCCCTGCTCGTCGTAACTCAGGATCACCGCCGTCTTCTCCCACACCGCCGGGTTGGCCAGCAGATAGTTGAGAATGTTGAAGACCGCCAGGGCACCCAACTCCGGCGGCGCCGCCGGATGCTCGCATTGGGTGAAGTCCGTGACGATCCACGAGACCGCGGGGAGCTGGTCCAGGAGGATGTCCTCCACGAAGTTGCCTTCGACGGTGGGCAGCAACCCTTTCTGATTGAGGGGGCTGTCGAGCGGTCCGTACTGCTCGAACAGCCGGAGGACGTTGTCCATCAACAACCCGCCCTCGAGTCCTTCGATGGCGTCGACGCTCTGGTACACCTTCCAGCTCACGCCGGCGTCTTCGAGCACCTCGGGCATGGTCTTCCAGCTGAACAACCCCGCCTCAGGCAGCACCGACCCGAGCGTCTGGAGCATCGGTCCGCCGCCGGTGCCATGGGGATCCAGCGTCCCGGTCATCCAGTACAGCCGGTTCGGGTAGGTCGGCCCGAGCACCGAGCAGTAGTAGTTGTCGCAGACGGTGAAGGCGTCCGCCAGGGCGTAGTAGAAGGGCAGGGTCTGCCGGGTGTAGTAGCTCATCACGATCGGGGCGTTGCCGCCCTCGCCGGCGGCCAGATGGGCTTTGACGAAGCTGTCCATGCGACCGCCGTTCCAGCACTGGTGCTGCGGCACCCAGTCGTGGGTGGGGTCGTCGAGGAACTCGCCATCATGGGTGAGGTCGACCTGCAACGGGAAGGGCATGGTGTAACCACCGGCGGTGACGCCGAGGCCCGGCTCCCAGCCGAACTGCTCGAGGATGGAGTAGCGCTTTCCTCCCACGGTTTGGGTCAGCATGGTCGGATCGTCGAAACCCCGCACCCCCGACAGCGTCCCGAAGTAGTGATCGAACGACCGGTTCTCCTGCATCACGAACACGAAGTGCTCGATATCGGAGAGGCTGCCGGTACCCGACGGATCGGCTGCGGCGTGGGCCCGGTCCACGATCGCCGGGAGGAGACCGGCCAAGCCGGCCGCGGTGGATCCGGCCAGGAAGCTCCGCCGGCTCAGTGTGCGTCGCGACACCATCGGATGCGTGTCCTCCCAGCGTCTCGGCGGCCAGTCGCCGCCAGGGGCCCAGCGCCCTATTCCCAGCGACCGCAGCCTACCCAGTGCCGGTGGGGACACTCGGTCACCGATCGCTTATCCCGCCCGCAGCTGGAACAACGCCGATCCTGGCAGCGCGCTACCGATACCGGCCGCCGGACCGTCGCCCGCCACGTAGGTGTCGAGGAACGCCACGGACACCGCTTCGATCCCGGCCAGCCACACGCTGCCGGGCTGGAGCGGCGGCAGATGGCCGCCGCCGTGGAGGACGAGGAGATACTTGGGCGAGTTGGCGTGCTGCCAGGTCGTGTACCCGTAGGACGGCGGGTTGATGGTGTCGGCGTCGCCCTGGGTCACCAACAGCGGCGGGTTGGCCGTCTCGCCGGCGACGGTCACCTGCTGGGCGGACATGGCGATCACCGCTCGGTACCGCGGTTGGCCGACCGGGACCGGCGTGACGCCGGCGGCCAGGGCTGCCTCCGCCCCGTCGCTGTGCCCGGCCACCGCCACCCGGCTGGGATCGACCAGGGCTGCCACCTGGCTGCCCGCGGCCACCAGGGCGTCGGTCACGAAGCGGACGTCCCCCGGCTGATTGTTGATGTCGGCCTCGTCGAGGTCGGCGCCGGCGACGGCCGGGTCCGACAGCGGAAACTCCGGCGCCGCGACCACATAACCGTGGGCCGCCCACGAGGCCAGCAGCGCCGCGTAGGCGTCCGGGCCGACATCGAACCCGGGGGCGAACACGACCAACGATCGCCGCCCGGGCGCCCTCGGCACCCACACGACCGTCGTCAACGACCGAGCCGGGCTGATGGTGCGGCCGTGGCTCACGGTCGGGCGGCTGGTGTCGGCGAGCGGCACCGTGACTTCACTGACCGCGTACGGCGGGCCAACCGGTACCGGGCGCGCCGGCGCCGACGTCGAGCTCACGGCCGGGACCGATGGCGAACTGGTGGGGGAGGCGGCCCGCCCGGGAGCCCGACCCGAGGCGCAACCCGCCCCCGCGACCACGGCGCACACGGCCGTCGCCACCCGGATGGTGGCTCTCCCAGCCCTCACCGCCACGGTCAACGACGGTATCCGGTCCCGCCGGGCGTACCCTGACAGCCATGCCCGTCACCCGCATGAACCACGCCGTCCTCTACGTGAGAAACGTCCAGCGCACCGTCGACTTCTACCGCGACCTCCTCGACTTCCGGGTCAAGTTCGAGATCCCGGGCCAGGCCGCCTTCCTCCAGGCCCCGGCCAGCCAAAATGACCACGATCTCGGCGTCTTCCAGATCGGCGACCAGGCCGGTCCGTCGCAGGCGGGCCGCTCCACCGTCGGGCTGTATCACGTGGCGTGGGAGGTGGACACCCTCGACGAGTTGGCGCGCCTCGCTGAGAAGCTGTCTGACGCCGGAGCCCTGGTGGGGGCGTCCGACCACGGGACCACCAAGGCCCTGTACGTCCACGATCCCGACGGCCTGGAATTCGAGGTGTGCTGGCTGGTCCCGGCCGACCGCCTCCCGGCGCACGTCGACGCCATGACCAAGCCGCTCGACCTCGCCGCCGAACGGGCTCGGTACGGCGGATCGACGAGGGGTGGCGTGGGCGTCTCGTTCCCGGCCCTGGTCTGAGCCGACCGGCCATACTCATGGGATGACGCCGACCGTCTCGCCGCTGGCCGGCACGGTCGTGGAGGTGTTGGCGGGCCCGGGCGACAGCGTTCGAGCTGGCCGTCCGGTCGTGATCTTGGAGTCGATGAAAATGGAGCACGAGGTGGCCGCGGCTGCCACCGGCACCGTCCAGGCGGTGGCGGTCTCGCGGGGGGACACCGTGGCTGCTGGCGACCAACTGCTCGTAATCGTGGATGGCGTCGTAGACGACCGCGAGACGAGCGCCGTCGACGCCGTCGACGCCGTCGGCGTGCGAGCCGATCTCGCCGAGGTCCTCGAGCGCCAGGCCCTCGTGCTCGACGAGGCTCGCCCCGACGCCGTCGCCCGCCGGCACGGGCACGGGCGTCGTACCGCCCGGGAGAATCTGGCCGACCTGTGCGACCCCGGCACCTTCGTGGAGTACGGGGCGCTGGCCATCGCCGCCCAACGAGACCGGCGCTCCCTCGACGAGCTCCTCCGTAATACTCCCGCCGACGGGCTGATCGGCGGGACCGCCCACATCAACGGGACCCTTTTCGGTGCCGAGGCCTCGCGCTGTGTGGTGATGTCCTACGACTACATGGTTCTGGCCGGCACCCAAGGATTCCAGGGTCACCGGAAGAAGGATCGCCTCTTCGAGCTGGCCGAGCGCTTCCGGTTGCCCCTGGTGCTGTTCGCAGAAGGCGGCGGCGGCCGGCCGGGCGATACCGACGCGCCCCAGGTTTCTGGCCTCGAGGTCATGGCATTCGCCCTGTTCGGTCGGCTCAGCGGGTTGGTCCCGCTCGTCGGGGTGGTTTCGGGGCGCTGCTTCGCCGGTAACGCCGCTCTGCTGGGCTGCTGCGACGTCATCCTCGCGACCGAGGACGCCAGCATCGGGATGGCGGGACCGGCGATGATCGAAGGTGGAGGCCTGGGCCGCTTCCATCCCGACGAGGTGGGCCCGGTTTCGGTGCAGGCGGCCAACGGCGTGATCGACGTGGTGGTGCCTGACGAAGCCGCGGCCGTCGAAACGGCGAAGCAGTACCTCGGCTACTTCCAGGGGAACTTGGCCGACTGGGACTGCGCCGATCAGGCCCGGCTGCGGGGCACTATCCCCGAGGACCGGCTACGGGTTTACGACGTGCGGACGGTAGTCCAGGGCCTGGCCGATACCGGCTCGGTGCTGGAGCTGCGCGCCGGGTGGGCTCCCGGGATGATCACCGCCCTGGCCCGCCTGGAAGGCCGGCCGGTCGGCATCCTGGCCAACCATCCCGGCCACCTGGGCGGCGCCATCGACTCCGACGGCGCCGACAAGGCGGCGCGCTTCCTGCAGCTGTGCGACGCCTACGACCTGCCGGTCGTGGCCCTGTGCGACACTCCGGGCTTCATGGTCGGACCGGATGCCGAGCGCACCGCCCAGGTCCGCCACTTCGCTCGTATGTTCGTGGTCGGGGCCAGCCTGACGATCCCGTACCTCACGGTCATCTTGCGCAAGGGGTACGGGCTGGGAGCCCAGGCCATGGCGAGTGGCAGCTTCCGATCACCGGCCCTCACCGTGGCCTGGCCCACCGGCGAGATCGGAGGCATGGGGCTCGAGGGGGCGGTGCAGCTGGGCTTTCGCAAGGAGTTGGACGCCGAGGCGGATCCGGTAGCTCGCCAGGCATTGTACGAGCGCCTGGTGGCCTCGGCCTACCGCAACGGCAAGGCCCTCAACGCCGCCACCCACTTCGAGATCGACGACGTCATCGATCCGGCCGAGACCCGGGCGCGCATCCTGGCCACCTTGCGGGCCGCGCCGCCGCCAGCGGTCCGTACCGGCAAGAAGCGCCCCTGCGTCGACACCTGGTAGCCCCGCCCGGCCCCTACCCTGGATGTATGGCACCCGAGGTCAGCAAGACAGACGAAGAGTGGCGGGCCACCCTGAGCCCCGAGCAGTACGAGGTACTGCGCCGGGCGGGCACGGAGCGCCCGTGGTCGGGAAAGTACGTCCATAACCACGACGACGGCACCTACTGCTGCGCCGCGTGCGGCGCAGTCCTGTTTGATGCCAGCACCAAATTCGAGTCGGGGAGCGGCTGGCCCAGCTTCTACGAGCCGGCGGTGGCCGACGCCGTCGAGCTGGTCGAGGACCGCGCCCACGGCATGACCCGTACTGAGGTGCGCTGCCGGCGGTGCGGCGGCCACCTCGGTCACGTGTTCGAAGACGGGCCGCAGCCCACCGGTCAGCGGTACTGCATGAACTCGCTGGCGTTGGAGTTCGAGCCCAAGAGCTAACCCTGGGAGCGGACCCGCTCGGGCTCGATCTGCAGGATGACACGCTCCGTGGCGATGGGCGCGGCGTAGGGCCCACCGGTGTATTTCTCACTCAGGCGGTCGATGTGCTGGCGAGCCTCCGCACCCGTCACCTTGCCCACGACGCGCCCTCGGATCTCCGTGTACCGGTAGGGATTTTCGGCGTCGATCACCGCGATGGCGACTCGCGGCTCGTGCTCCACGTTGCGATACTTCTGGCGGCCGGTTTCGGTGTTGATCAGCACGTGGTCGTCGTCGGCGTCGACCCACATCAGGTGAGTGGATGGTTGCCCGCTCGGAAGCAGCGTGGTGAACGCCGCGAAGTTCTTTCCCTGGGCGAGTGATTTCGCAGTGGCATCGAGCATGCGCCCAACCTATCGAGGCCTGGCGCGGAGGCGTCAGCCCTCCTTGGCGAGGCGGCGAGCGGCATCGTTCTGAGCCGCCCAGAGCGCCCGGCGCCGCTTCCAGAACGGCGTCTTCCAGACCTTGAAGCCCGGGCGCCGGCCCGGCTTCGGACCCCGCTTGGGCTTCGAGGACGCCTTGCGTCCCAGGTCGTGGGGGACGTGCGGGCACACCAGGTCCGCGTCCTCCAGCGCTTCCTCATCACCGGCCAGGACGTGGAGCCGGGCCCGGGCCGTGTGGCGCACCTGCCGGGCCGTCCGACGCCGGTGCTCCGGGGCGTCTTCGGCGGCGGTTTCGCCCGCCCGGACGACGGGTGCGCTCGCCTGTGGTTCGCTCGCAAGCTTGCTCACGAGACCTCCCTGCCTGGGTTTGCCGGCGCCGCTCGTGGCGCCGGCCCGTCCCCACCAATGGTGCCACGCCCGTTCCCGATTGCGCTAGGGGTGCCGGCGACTTTCAGGAGATGTTCAGACCCTCATCAGCGTCGACGGGGCGGAAGGCCACTTGGCGGTAGTACCGCAGTTCCTCGATGCTCTCCTTGATGTCGTCGAGGGCCCGATGGGAGCCGACCTTCTTGGGCACAGCGGCGTAGGCCTTCGGGTACCAGCGCCGCACCAGCTCCTTGACCGTGGACACGTCCACCGACCGGTAGTGGAGGTACTGCTCGATCTGCGGGAGCCAGGCGGCCAGAAAGCGGCGGTCGGTTCCGATGGAATTGCCGCAGAGCGGCACCGTGCGCGGTTCGGGGATGTGCTGGCGCAGGAACGTCAGGGTGGCCGCGCCGGCCTCCGCCAGCGTCAGCGAGGACGCCTCGATGGCCGAGAGGAGCCCGCTCTTGGTGTGCATGGCCCGTACCACGTCGTCCATGTTGGCCAGCTGCTCGGCGCTGGCGGAGATGACGAGATCGGGCCCTTCGGCCACGATCTCCAGCTGGTCGTCGGTGATGAGGGTGGCCACCTCGACGATGGTGTGGCGGACGGGATCGAGCCCCGTCATCTCGAGATCCATCCAGGCGAGCACCCGGGCAAGATAGCCAACCGATGGGTTCACCATTGTGCGGCTCGGTACCTTGGGGAGATGCTCGACATCCCGGTGGTGCTACTTGACGCCGACCTGGGCCCGCCCGGGTATGCCCGCGCCGATGACGCCGGCGCCGACCTGGTGGCCCGGACCGGGGCCAAGGTGCCCGCTGGTGGCGGTCGGGTCCTGGTGCCCACCGGCATCCGCGTGGCCATACCGGAGGGCTACGCGGGCTTCGTGCAACCCCGCAGCGGGCTGGCGCTGCGTCACGGCATCACCCTGGCCAACAGCCCGGGCCTCATCGACGCCGGCTACCGCGACGAGATCGCCGTCATCGTGATCAACACCGACCCCACCGAGGACTTCGAGATCCGGCGCGGTGATCGCATCGCTCAACTGGTGGTGCAGCGGGTGGAGCACGCCACGTTCGTCCCGGTGGCGGATCTCCCCGAGTCGGCTCGGGGTCGAGGTGGCTTCGGCCACACTGGGCGGTAGTCCGGTGCCGGAGCTTCCCGAGGTCGAGGCCCTGGCTCGCTTTCTCAGCGAGAGGTGTTCCGGGCAGGTGATCGAGCGCATCGAGGTGGCCGCTCTTTCCGCGCTCAAAACCTATGCCCCGCCCGTCGAATCCCTCCGCGGCCGGACCATCGGCGCCACTGCCAGGCAGGGCAAGTACATCGGCTTGCAGGCGGGGGACTTGTGGCTGGTGATGCACCTGGCTCGGGGCGGATGGGTGCAATGGCGCGACACCACCCCGCCGGCCCGGGCCCGTCCCGGCAAGGGACCGCTGGCGCTGCGCGTCGGCCTGTCTGGCGGCGGCGGCTTCGACGTGACCGAGCAGGGCACCGAAAAGCGGCTGGCGTTGTGGGTCGTGAGCCGGCTCGACGAGGTCGACGGGCTGGCCCGGCTGGGCCGCGATCCGTTGGACCCGGCGTTCGGGGTGGAGCAACTGGCGAAGGTGCTGGAGAAGCGGCCTGGCAATCTCAAGACGGTGCTGACCGATCAGTCGATCTTGGCCGGGGTCGGCAACGCCTACTCGGACGAGGCCTTGCACGCCGCCAGGCTGTCGCCGTTCAAGCCGGCCGGCAAGCTGGATGCGGCCGAGGTCGCCGCCCTGCACGCCGCCCTGGTAGGGATCCTTCGCCACGCCGTGGAACGGTCGATGGGCTTGCCCGCCAAGGGGCTCAAAGCCGAGAAGCGCACAGGGCTGGCCGTTCACGGCCGGACCGGCGAGCCCTGCCCCGTCTGC
>DASXZS010000195.1:0-10840 GCA_036501785.1 Acidimicrobiales bacterium
GGCCAGACCCGGACAGTCGATGCCGGCAGTCCATCTGGCACCCCGGGCACCACCACGACCACAACCACCACGACCCTCCCGCCCTGCCCCACGACCACCACCTCGCCCGGATCGACCACGACCAAGAACCCGACCACCACCTCCACCACCACGCCGTGTACGACCTCGGCGAGCGCCGGCGCCGCCGCGGCCCAACTGGCGGCTGCCGTGCGGCCGGCCCTGCCGGGTGATCCCCAAGTACGGCGCGCCTTCGAGTGGGTCGCGGTGGCCGCCGGTGTGGCATGGTGCGTCGGCATCATCCGACGGGTGCGACGACGAACCCGCCGGCGCCACCGGCAGCGGCCACCGGCGCCAAGGGCATAGGAAGGGAGCGACTTGAGCAGCAGTCCCCAGATGGCCGGCTTCGTGCAGCGGTTCGATCAGCTGGTGGCGAATGTCAGCCGGGTGATGCACGGCAAGGACCAGGTGGTCCGGGCCGCCATCAGCTGTGTCCTGGCTGAGGGGCACCTCCTGATCGAAGACGTGCCGGGGGTGGGCAAGACCTCCCTGGCCCGGGCCATCGCGGCGTCAGTGGCGTTGACGTGGAACCGCATCCAGTTCACTCCCGACCTGCTGCCGTCCGACGTCACCGGCGTGTCGGTGTTCGACCAGGCCACGTCGACATTTAGCTTCCGGCCCGGGCCGGTGTTCGCCAACATCGTGCTCGGCGACGAGATCAACCGGGCCTCGCCGAAGACACAGTCGGCGCTGCTGGAGGTCATGCAGGAACAGACCGTCACCACCGACGCCACCGTCTACCGAGTGCCCCGGCCGTTCGTGGTGGTCGCCACCCAGAACCCCATCGACCTGGAGGGGACCTACGTGCTCCCCGAGGCCCAGCTCGATCGCTTCTTGATGCGCCTCGAGATCGGGTACCCCTCTCCGGACGCCGAAGCCCAGGTGCTGCGCACCGAAAAGGACGAGGCCACCGTGACCCGCCTGTCGCCGGTCATGACCGGCGGCGAGCTGCTGGAGATGGTCGAGTTCGTCAAGCAGACGGTGGAGGTGGCCCCCCCGATCGAGAACTACATCGTGGCCGTGTGCGCCCATACCCGGGGCCTGCCGGAGGTGCGCCTGGGGGTGTCGCCGCGCGGCGGGCTGGCCCTGCTGCGCGCCGCCCGGGTGGCCGCCGCCGCCGCCGGTCGCACCTACGTCACGCCTGAGGACGTCAAGGCCATGGCCCAGTCCACCCTGGCCCACCGGATCATCCTCCGTCCCGACGCCGAGATCCAGGGTCGCACCGCCTCCGACGTCGTCGCCCGGGCCCTGCAGGCCGTTCCGGTACCGCGGACGTTGTTGCGCTGAGAGGTCCGATGGTCTGCCGGCGCCGCGGGAGCTCACGGCCGTGACCCGGCTCGGGATGGGGGCCGCGGTCGTCGGGATCGCCCTGGCCCTAGGCGGCTGGGCCGGCCGGTGGCCGCCAGTGCTGGTGCTCGGTGCCGGCCTGATGATCCTGGTCCTCGGGTCGGTGGCGCACGTGCTGCGCCGGCCCCGCCTGGCCCTCGATCGGGTCGTCGAGCCGCCCCGGGTAGAGAAGGGGCTGCCGGCCATCGCCGTGGTGCACGTGACCAACCTGGGCCGCCGCCCCCTGGCGCCGCTCGCCATCGAGCAACGACTCGGCGATGCGCCCATCCGCGCCCTCCTGCCCCGACTGCGCCGCGGCGAGGAGGGCCTGCGGACCTACCGGCTCCCGACCTCGCAGCGCGGCGTCTACGACATCGGCCCGGTCGAGATCCCGAGGGCCGACCCGTTCGGATTGTGCCGCACCGTCCAGCGCATGGGCTCGCCCCAGCGCATCGCGGTCCATCCCCGGTTACTGCCCATGCACCCACTCCCGACGGGGATCTCACGCAACCTCGAGGGTCCGTCGAGCGACGCTTCGCCGCAGGGATCGGTCACCTTTCACCGCCTTCGCGAATACGTCGTCGGCGACGACCTGCGCACCGTGCACTGGCCATCGACAGCCCGGACGGGCAAGCTCGTCGTCCGCCACAACGTCGACACCGCCCAGCCCTACACGGTGATCCTGACCGACCTCGAGCCCGACCGGTACTCGGCCGAGACCTTCGAGGAGGCGGTCGACGTCTCGGCGTCGCTGGTGATGTCGATGGCCATCGGCAAGGCCCCGGTGCAGTTGCGGCTCACAAACGGCAACCGGCTCGGCGGCCCTTCGCATCGGGACCCGAGGCCGCTGGTCGACTATCTGACCGAGGTGGAGCCCGAGCCCGGGGGGTCGCTCGAGGCCCAACTGGTGCTGCTGCGCCGGGATCGGGGCGGCACCGCCCTGGTGGTTGTCACCGGCCGGCTCGACGTGGAGAACCTGCCGCTCATCTCCGCCCTGCGCCGGCGGTTCGACCGGGTGATCGTGGCTTCCCTGGTGAGCCGTCCCATCCGGGTGCCGGTGCACCCGGGCTTGACGATCGTGTCGGCCGCCTCGGCCGACGAGCTGGTGCAGGCGTGGAACACCGGGGTGGCGCGTTGAAGCTCCCCGCCCGGCCTCTCACGATGCTCGACGCGGTGGAAGGGGTGGGCATCCCGGCCGCCCTGGCCGTGGCCACCTTCCTGGCCGCCACCCCCTGGTTGCGGGCCTTCGCCATCCCGGGGACCACGGCGCTGCTGGTGGTGGCGGCGGCCGCCTCGGTGTCCATCCCGGCGTTGGCCATCCGGGTCTGGCGCCAGCCGCCGCCCGTCTCGTACGCGGCCTCGGCCCTGGGCCTGCTCGTGCTGCTCTTCGCGGCCGCCGGCCTGCATCCCGATGCGGTGTGGCACGGCCTCACCCGGGGCCCCAACCAGCTGCTCACCGAGACTCTGCCGTTGAGCGGGGGCCGGGCGCGGCTGGCGGCGCCGTTGCTGCTGACCTGGCTGGGCGGGACGGCCAGCACCGAACTGGTGACCCGGTCCCGGCGGGTCGCGGTGGGATTGGCGGCAGTGGGGCTGGCCATCCCGCTGGGATGTTTCGTGATCGCCTACGCGGTGGCGGCGTCGCGACCCGGTCGGGACGAGATCGCCGCCCCGCTGCTGCTGATCACCCTGGTGCTGATCGCCGTGGCCCGTCACCTGGTCGGGGTGGCCGTCACTCCGCAGGCCGACATGGGCCGTAGCATCGACGCCGACGCCCGGCCTTCGACCTGGCGGCCGGGACTCGCCGGCGGGGCCATTGCGGTGGCGATCGCGGTGGTGCTGGCCGTGGCCGTCCCCGCCTTGCCGGTCATGTCCCGGCGGCCGGCGTCGCTCAACCGGGCGCCGCCGCTCACCACGGCCGTCGTCGTCGACCCGGTCGACGCCCTGGCGTCCCTCCGGGACGGCAACCCCCACAGTCCGGCCAGCACCGTGCTCCAGGTCGTGACCGACCAGCCGTCGAACGGCTACCTGGGCCTGGCGGTCCTCGACGACTACGACGGGGCGGTGTGGAGCTTCGACACCACCTTCCAGCCCACCGGCGGCCGCATCCCCGCCGGCCCGGCGAGCGGGCTGGTGGGCGTCACCACCGTGCGCCAGCAGACGACGGTGGCCGCGCCGCTGCCGGTGTCCTTTCTGCCCGCCCTGGACCGGGCCGTCGGGGTGAGCGGCGTGCAGGTGGCCGCGGACGCCGCCACCGGGATGCTGGTACCCAGCTCGCCGCTCAGCGCCGGGGCGTCCTATGGCGTCGTGTCGCGGGCGCCGGCGGCCACCCTCGCCACTGTGCCGGCGGCGGACGGCATCGACGCCGCGGCCGGGCCGGCCGATGTGGCGCTGCCGCCCAACACCTCGACGGCCATGGCGACGGCCATGCGCACCCTCGCCACCTTCACCGGCCGCCGCCCGGCGCCCACGGTGGCGTTCCTGCAGGCCCTGCTCACCGCCCTTCACGCCGACGAGCGCCGGATCGATCCCGCCCTCACCCCGGCCACCAGCCCGGCTCCCCCTCAGAAAAAAGGCAAGCCCGGACGGTCGTCACCCACCACCGTGACACCCACGGTCGCCGCCAGCCAGCCCGGCAGCACCTCGCTCTCCGAAGCCATCAACGCCGTCACCAACGTGCGGGTCGGCACGCCGGAGCAGTTCGCCACCCTGTTCGCCTTGGCCGCTCGCTACCTCGGCGTTCCCGCCCGGCTCGTCACCGGCTTCCGGTTGGGGACCAGCTCGGCCGCCGGGCCGGTCGGCGCCGGCCGGTACCAGGTCACCAACCGGCAGGCCTGGGCCTGGGTCGAGATCCCCGTCGCCGGCCTGGGCTGGGTCGTGGCCGACCCGACCCCCGACGCGGTGACCGGGTTGTTGAAACCACCTCCCGAGTCGGTGCAGGTCAGCCCCACCACCCTGCCGCCACCCCAGGCCAACGCCGTACCCCGGGCCGGCCGCGCGGGCGGCCATGCCGTGGCCAAACCGGCGGCGATCCGGGTCCCGAAGTCGCATCCGGTCCCGTGGTGGGTGAAGGCGCTGGTCGCGGTGGCGGGCCTCGGTGTCCTGGCCGCCCTGTTGGGCCCGGGACTGGCCGCGGGCCGGCGCTGGCGGCGGCGCCGGGCCCGGCGCCGGCCGGATCCATCGGAGCTGGCAGTCGGCGCCTGGTTGGAGCTGCTCGACGGGCTGCAACAAGGCGGCATGCCGGCCGGCGCGGGCGCCACGACCGCGGAGGTGGCGACCGAAGCCGGTCGCCATTTTGGGCCCGACGTCACCGGGCTAGTGCGGGAGGTGGGGGCGGTGGCGGACCAGGCGGTGTGTTCGGTTGCCGCCCCGCCCGACGAAGTCGCGGCGCAAGAGGCCTGGGCGGCCCAGCAGGCGGTGCGACAGGCCGTCCTGCGCAGCCTGGATCGGCGCCAACGGGCCCGGGCCCTGCTGGCGGTGGGGTCGGCGCCCCGTCAACCATCAGCCCCGCCGGCGCCGGACCGGCGGCGGTGGCGCAGGATCCGGTCCGGGTAGGTACGAAACAATGGCACGACGCAAGGTCCGGCGGGACGTCGAGACAATCCTTCCCGGGTACCGCGACATCGCGGAGATCGGGGGCGGGGCCTTCGCCGCGGTGTACCGGGCGACCGAGACCGACACCGGCCGGGAGGTGGCGCTCAAGATCCTCAAGGTCGACACCGTGCATCCGCATCTGATGGAGACGTTCACCCAGGAGATCCAAGCCCTGGCCAAAGTGAGCGGCCACCCCAACATCGTCACCCTCTACCGGCCACTCGCCACCCCCGACGGGCGGCCCGTGCTGGTACTGGAGCTGTGCCGGGAGTCGGTCGCCCAGGAGGTCCGCCGGGCCGGCCCCCTCGCCGCCAGCGAGGTGACGCGCATCGGGATCAAGATCGCCGGCGCCCTGGAAACCGCCCACCGCCACGGTTTCCTCCACCGCGACATGAAGCCGCAAAACATCCTGGTGTCCCAGTTCGGCGAGCCGGTCCTCGGCGATTTCGGCGTCGCCGCCCTGCAGGCCTCGGCCCAGGCCACGGCCGGCGTGTTCGGTTTCACCACCCTGCACGCCGCGCCCGAGATCCTCGAGGGGCATCATCTGTCGCCGGCGACGGACATCTACGGGCTGGCGTCCACCATGTACCAGCTGCTCGCGGGGCTGGCGCCGTTTGCCACCTACGACAACGAGGCCCCGGCGTCGGTCATCCTGCGCATCATCCGGGACCCGGTCCGCCCCCTGCGGTCGGACGACATCCCCATCGGCCTGTCCGACCTGCTGGAGGCGGCGCTGGCCAAGCACCCCGACGGCCGGCCGGCGACCGCCCTCGAGTTCGCCGACACCCTGGTAGCCGTGGAGGCCGCGGCGGGATGGCCGCCCACCTCGTATGTGGCGTGGGGTCACGACGAGGTGCGGGTGAGCCCAGCCAGCACCCCCCCGCACGCGGCGCCGGCGACCGGGGGGCCGAGTCAGTTGTCGGCCAGCGCCCCCTCGGTGGCCATGCCCGAGGTGGCCATGGCACGTCCGACCGTCCCGGCGCCGGGGCCGGCTCCCGGCCCGCCGCGGCTGGCGCCGCCGGGGGCGCCGCGACCCGAGCTGCGGCCGGAGCCGCGGCCGGAGCCGCGGCCAGCCGCCACCCCGTTGCCGCCGCTGCAGCCGCCGCCGCCCCCGCCCGCCCGGCCCCGGCCGTCTGTGGCGACGCCGGCGGCCGCGGCTCGCCAGGTGGTCGTGCCCGACGAGGACGCCGAGCGCGGCCCGGCCCGGGTGCCGTTGGCCGAGTCGGAGCGACCGCCGCTCTCCCCGTTGCGACCGCCGGCGGGGGACGAGCCCGAGGCGGCGACCCGGCCGGTGTTCGTTGATCCCCCCGCGCCGTCCCATCCCCTCGCGCCGCCAGCCAACTACCGAGAGCCGGCCAGCTACCGAGAGCCGGCCAGCTACCGAGAGTCAGCCTACGAACAGACCATCCTGCCCAACCTGGGAACCGGCCGCGGGTTGGGTCCGGAGACCCTCGCTCCGACCCGGGTCCAGCAGTGGCTGAGGTCCCCGCTGCTGCTGGGCGGCCTGGCGGCCGCCGTCCTGGTCATCGTGGCCGCCATCCTGCTCATCGTCGGGGTCTTCTAGGTACTGTCGCTACCGACTTGGCGGCCCCGGCCGCCGTCGCCGTAGAACAGACGCTCGACCACCCGGCGGGCCCGGCGGGTATAGCGCTGGTACTCGTCGCGGAGCCCCGAGCCGGTCGTGCCCAGACTCCGGGCCAGCGCGGTCAGGTGGGGCCCGGTGGTCGGCAACGAGTCGCTGGCCCCGTCGTGCACCAACCCCAGCCGGTTGCGGGTGCGCTCACAAAACCGGTACGACTCGACGAGCACGGCGTGGTCCATGGCCGACAGGGCGCCCAGCTCGGCCAGGGCGTCCAAAGCGGCCACGGTGCCCGTCTCCTGCACGCCGTGGCGCAGCTGCAGCAACTGGGTCGTCCACTCCACGTCCGAAAGCGACCCGGGCCCCAGTTTGAGGTGGAACTTCGGGTCCTCCGACGGCGGGACCCGCTCCCGTTCGATCCGGGCCTTGGTGCGGCGGATCTGGCGCAGCTCGGCTGGGCCATAAGGCCGGCCCCACACGAATTCGGTGGCGATGGCGGCGAAGCGATCGCCGAGCTCCTCGTCGCCGGCGATGGTCCGGCCCCGGAGGAGGGCTTGTCGTTCCCACACCTGCGCCCACCGGGAGTAATAGGCGGCGTAGGCCTCCACGCTGCGGGCCTGCGGGCCGTGGCGACCCTCGGGTCTCAGGGCCGTGTCCACCCGGTACAACCCGGTGGCGGGGGTCGTCCCGGCCAGGAGGCGGACCAGGGCGCTGGCCGCGGCCTCGGCCTCGCCGGCGGCCTCGGCGGTCGCCATCCCGGGCGGCGTGTCGTACACGAAGAGCAGATCGAGGTCGCTGGTGTAGGCGAGCTCGCGCCCGCCCAGCCGGCCCATACCGATGACCGCGAACGGCAGGGGCGGATCCACCAGGCGCAAGGCGGCCGCCACCACGGACTCGGCCAGATCGCTGAGCGCCGCACCGGTGCCTTCCACGTCGGTCAGGTCCAGGACGTCGCGGGCGGCGATGCGAAGGTCCTCCGCCCGCACGAACAGGCGCAGGCCGTGCTCCGCGGCGCCCTCGCCGGAGCGCCAGGCCAGCGAGCGGGAGGTGCGGGTGTCCAGGTCGGTGCGGGTCCGGGCGAGCAACGTGTCGCCGGTGGCCAGGCCGGCGAGGAGATCCGGGTGCCGCTCGAAGGCCCGCACGAAGCGGGGCCCGGTGCCGATGAGCTGGCACAGCTGGCGGGCCGCTTCGGGCGACTCGCGGCACAGGGCGGTGAGCTGGTCGCGGCGGTGCGTCCCGGTGGCCAGGGTGCGCAGTCCCAACAAGCCCAGATCCGGGTCAGGCGAATGCGACAGCCAGTCGAGCAGCATCGGGAGCATCTGGTGCATCAGCTGCGACGAGCGGGTGAACCCGCGGGTGAGCTCGCGGACGGCTTGGGAGGTGCGCTCCGCGTCGGCGAACCCGAACGCCTGGAGCCGGTCGGCTACCGCTGCGGGCGAGAGTCGCCGGGTGCCGGCGCCCGACGTAAAGGCCTCCAGCAAGGGCCGGAAGAACAGCCGCTCGTGGATCCAGCGGACCTTGCTGCGGTGCCGGCGCAGGTCCGCGTCGAACTGGGCCAGGGCGGTAGCCACCGCCTGGTCTCGGTAGCCCAGCACCCGCGCCAACCGGACCCGGGCCACGTCGCCGGCGGGGGTGGTGTGCACCTGCTGGTCCTCGTACAGCTGCAGGCGATGTTCGACCGTCCGCAGGAACAGGTAGGCGGCCTCGAGGGCCGCGGCGTCCTCGGGCGCCACGTAGCCCCCGCGGGCCAGGGCGCGCAGGGCGGGCAGGGTTGACGGCGAGTGCAGCTCCGGGTCGGCCCGCCCGTGGACCAGCTGCAGGAGCTGCACGGCGAACTCGATGTCGCGGATGCCGCCCTTTCCCCGCTTGAGCTCCCGGTCGGCGAGGCCCTGGCGAGTCACCGCGTCCTCCGCCCGGGCCTTGAGCCGGCGGACCTGGCGCAGCTCGTCGGCGCCGAAGGGGCGCCCCCACACCCGGGCGGACGCCTCCTCCTCGAAGCGGGCGCCGAGCGCCCGGTCGCCGGCGACGGCCCGGGCCTTGAGGAGGGCCTGGAACTCCCACGTGTCGGCCCAGCGGTCCCAGTAGGCCTGGTAGGACGCCAGGCTCCGGGCCACCGAGCCGGCCCGGCCCTCGGGGCGCAGATCGAGGTCGACTCGCCAGGCGGTGCGGGCCGCGTCGAGAAACGGCCGGGTGTCGGCGCCGAGTCCCGGTGGGCTGACGAGGACGAGGTCGATGTCGCTGGAGTAGTTGAGCTCCCCGCCGCCGAGCTTGCCCATGCCGATGACGGCGAGGCCGGCGGGGCCGGTCTGTTGCCACGCCAGCTGCAGGAGCCCGGAGGCCAGGCGGGACAGGTGGCTGCCGACCTCCTCGACGGTGTCGATACCAAGGAGGTCCCGGGCGGCGATGCGCAGCAGCTCCAGGCGTTTGGCCCGGGCCAGGCCGGCGGGGGCGCGGGGGGTGGGGGTGCCGGCGGGGGCGGGGGTGGGTGCGGAATCGCCGGCATCGGCGCGGCCGGCATCGGTGGCCAGGTCCCGGGGGCAGTCCAGGTCGGCCAGCACGTCGAGGGCCGCCGGATCGGTGGCGCACACCCGGGCCAGCCAGGGGCTGGCGGCGGCTACCGCGATCACGGCTCGCTGCAGCGCCGGGTCCTTGTCCATCCGGTCGGTGGCGTCGGGATGGGCTCGAGCGATGCGCTCGACCGCCCGCGCCGCCCCGGTGGGGTCGGCGCTGCGCTCGATTTCGTCGCGGATGTCAGTGAGCAGCGCCATCGTTGTGATTCAGTGTGGCACCGGCGGCTGGCGATGCGGCGGGCAGTATGCCGGCGCCGGCACTCGTGGAGAAGATCACGAAATATGCTGACCTGCGCGTGAGCGCGGAATCCCGCTTGATGTTGTCGAGGTCGTCGAGTGGGTCCTTGATAACCGCCGGGAGCGAAGCGGGGGGCGGTTGCCGGCGGGGGGTGTCGGGGGCAGAGCCCCTGACAATGTTCATGCGAAAGACCTGAACTGGCGTCTGATCCGGCCGATTAGCACGCGCTGGTGTAGCGGGTCAGAGCCTGGGCGAGGAGGCGGATGAGTGGATCCCTTGGGCCCCGCGTTGTTCGGCAGTCCCCCCACGGCAAATCCGGTCCCCCAAGGGACCGGATTTCTCATGAAAGGTTTGGTAGATCCTTTCGGTCTGCCTCGACGGACGGGTCCTCGGCGGATTAGCCACGCTTCGACTTCGGGACGTGGGAAGGCCTACGCGCACCCCGGCGACAGTTGTCGCCCGCGAGCCAGGACTTGCTCAGGGCTGATGCTCGGGCTCAGTCCACCCGCCGGCGGATCAGGGCCGTCCGGGCCTTCCTGGCCGTGGGCGCCCGCGCCGGCCTGGATGGACGATGGGTAGGATCGAAGCGCCGCTCGGTCGTCCCAGGCTGTCCCTGGCCCGGCTGCGGGCCACCTGGCTGGTCACCCACCTCACCTTGGGCGCCCCGCCTGCTCGAACTGGCTGCCGCCGCCGGGCTGCGCACCTTCGTCGTGATGTCGGACTTGACGGCCCCACGTCCCAGCGGGATCGAAGCCGGGCGATCGAGATGCCGCGAGGCCGCACATGAGCGGCGCCCCGCTCGACGCCACCGGCGGGCGCCCCACTATTGCTCACGACTTGCAACTGGCGACCGGGGATCGTCCGTAGTGAGGTGGTGCGATTTGCACCTAGGGTGCACTTATATCTATGAGACGTGCCTAAGTGCACCATAGATGCAAATCGCGCCAGGTGCGGGGCCTGCCGGAGCCGGCGCCGCCCGGCGCCGCCCGACGCGCCACCGCCCGATCGGGCCGCCGGGGGGTGCGGTCCGATCGGGCGGTCGGCGGTCGAAGGGTGGCCCAGCGCCCAGCGCCCGGCCGCCGGCCTCCGCCCCCCAGCCCTACGCCGGCAG
Organism: Acidimicrobiales bacterium; assembly: GCA_036501785.1. Lineage (GTDB taxonomy): Bacteria > Actinomycetota > Acidimicrobiia > Acidimicrobiales > Palsa-688 > PALSA-693. The sequence goes on from DASXZS010000195.1 coordinate 10,473, forward strand.
GTACGCCGGCGCGGCCCGGCCGTCGCCCTCGGCGTCCTCCCGGCCGCCCTCCCCGTCGCCGGGCTGGTTGCCGAGGTTGGCGACCTCTCCGCCCGCGCCGGGCTCGGCGTTGATGAACGACGCCACCACGATGATCGCCAGCCCGAGGACCAGGGCCGCGATCGCGAACGCCACTGCAAACCCATGCACCGTCCCGGCAGTTACCGTCGCCGCCGTGGCTCCACCGGCGGCCGCCGCTCCAGTCGCGGCAGCCACGCTGCCCAGCACCCCGTGGGCGTGCAGGTAGGTGGCGGTGACGCTGGTGGCGATGGTGTTGAGCAGGGCGGTGCCGACCGACCCGCCGATCTGCTGGGTGGAGTTGATCAGGG
>DASXZS010000196.1:0-1647 GCA_036501785.1 Acidimicrobiales bacterium
CCGCGTGCGCGCTACCCCTGCTCTCGTTGCCTTGTCCGCGGCTGTCCTATTGGGGGCGTGCGGCGGTTCGTCCAAGCCGACCAGCAGCCCGTCCACCAGCAGCTCTTCCACACCAGCGACCACCCTGGTGGGCACCACGTCGAGTACGCCCAGCCCGTCGAGCTCACCCACGACTGCGACCGCCACGACCACCACCTCCGCGCCCGGCCCGGCGCCCTGCGTTGCCAGCGGGCTCAAAGGCAGCTTTCTGATCGTCCCGGGGAGCGCCGGCGCCGGCCACGTCGAGGCCCGCGTCGTGCTGACCAACATCTCCGCCGCGCCCTGCACCACCTTCGGGTACGTCGGCCTGCAGCTGCTGGGGGCCAGCGACACCCCACTGCCCACCCACGTGGTGCGCGCGCCCGGCAGCGAGCCGCACATCACGCTGGCCCCCGGCGGCTCGGTGTCTGCGCTGGCCCGCTTCAGCCCTGACATCCCTGGTCCCGGAGATTCGCAGTCGGGCGCCTGCCAGCCGGTTGCGCAAGGGACCGAGATCACCCCGCCCAACGACACCCACTTCGTGGTGGCACCGGGCCTCATGTCGTCGGTCTGCTCCCAGGGCACCATGGACCTGAACCCCCTGCAGGCCGGCGCCACAGCCGGCCCCTGACCGACTCAGGGGGACGGGCGACTGAGGGGATGCCAGTATCCTGCAACCATGCCCGACGAGCGTCCCCCCCGCCGCCGTGCCCTCTTGCTGGAGAACATCCATCCCGGTGCGGCCGCCCGCCTCACCGAAGCCGGATTCGAAGTAGAGGTCGCCCGCGGCGCGTCCACCGAGAGCCAACTGGCCGACTCCATCGCGGATATTGACCTGCTCGGCATCCGGTCCCGCACCCAGGTCACCGAGGCCGTGCTCGACAAGTCGCCAAGCCTGCTCGCCATCGGCGCCTTCTGCATCGGCACCAACCAGATCGACCTGGCGGCCGCCACCCGCCGCGGCGTGGCGGTGTTCAACGCCCCGTTCTCCAACACCCGCAGCGTCGTCGAACTGGTGATCGCCGAGATCGTCGCCCTCACCCGCCGGCTCACGGACAAGAACCGGGACATGCACGCCGGCATCTGGTCCAAGTCCGCCGCCGGCGCCCACGAGGTCCGGGGTCGCCGGCTCGGGATCGTGGGCTACGGCAACATCGGATCGCAACTGTCGGTCCTGGCCGAGAGCTTAGGGATGGCGGTGTCGTTCTTCGATACGGCCGACCGGCTGGCCCTCGGCAACGCCCGCCGGTGCGCCAGCCTGGAAGAGCTGCTGGCCTGGGCGGACGTGGTCACCTTGCACGTCGACGGCCGGCCGGACAACCGGGGCCTGTTCGGCGAGGCCGAGCTCGCGGCCATGCGGGACGGCGCCCTCTTCCTCAACCTGAGCCGCGGCTTCGTCGTCGACCACGGCGCGGTCCGGGCCCACATCGAGTCCGGTCACCTGGCCGGCGCCGCGGTCGACGTCTTCTACGAGGAGCCGTCCGGCGACGACGGGGCGTTCGTGTCGCGCCTGCAAGGCCTCCCGAACGTGATCTTGACCCCCCACATCGGGGGCAGCACGGAGGAGGCCCAGGTCGACATCGGCGCTTTCGTCGCCCACAAGCTCGCCGAGTACATCCGGTCGGGGAG
>DASXZS010000197.1:0-5182 GCA_036501785.1 Acidimicrobiales bacterium
CTCCCAGCCCCCGGTGATCTGGCCGGACTTGAACTCGAGCACCGCGGCCGAGTTCGGCTTGATGGGCTTGATGGCGACGTCACCGCCACCGGTGGGGGTGGTGGTCAGCGCGTGCTGCTTGAGCCAGTACCGCAGGGCCACATCCTGGGTGTTGGCCAGCTGAGGGGAGGCCAGGGTCTGACCCTTGAGCTGCGACGGACTCGTGATCGACGCCTTGGTAACCAGACCGGCGCCGCCGGAGGCCGCCCCGGCGATGATGGCGATGGCGCCGTGGGAAGAGGAGTAGGCCGACAGGGCCGCGCTGGGCCCCTCGAAGGCGATGTCGATCGAACCGGATAGCAAGGCCTGGTTCTCGGCCGGCCCGGCTGCGAACGTCTGGCTGGAAAGGGTGTCCGAGCCGAGGTCCCGGGCGAAAATGCCCTGGGCGACGCCGACCAGCGCCGGGGCGTGGGTGAGGTTCGGGAAGTAACCGAGGTGCACCGCGACCGGCTTGCTGCTGGCGGCGGTCGAGCCGGTGCTGGCGCCGGTCGTCGGGCTCGAGCTGGCTTTGGAGGAGGACCCACACGCCGCCGCGGTCAGAGCCAGCGCGGCGAGCGCGGCGCATCCCGCCAGCCGTCTTTTTCCAAGCTTGCCCCTATATATAACCAGGTTCATCGACATTTAATCCAAGGTACCCAGGTCCCACCGCCGGCGTCAAGCCCGACGAGGCGGCCCGGCGACGCCGCTCCCTGCGGTGAGGAGGCGGGGGGCGGGTGCCGTATGATCCGCGCGTGAAAGAGCTCGTGTACCACCGGTACCTCCTGCCGACCGTCGAGCGGCTGGCACAGAAGGACGCGGTGCTGGAGGGCGAGTACACCGCGACCTACGCCAGCCACCTGGATCGGGTGTGCCGGTTGTCCGACGGTTTGGGTGCCGCCCTGGGTGTCAACCGGGGCGATCGCTTCGCCGTCATGGCCCTCAACGGACACCAGTTCCTCGAGCTCTACCACGCCTCCTTCCTTGGCGGCAGCGTGATCAACCCGCTCAACCTGCGGCTGGCGCCGAAGGAGCTGTCGTTTATCATCAACGACTCCGGGAGCCGGGTGTGCTTCACGGACGCCTTCTTCGCGCCCATGATCGACGCGGTGCGCGCCGAGGCCGGCCTCGACAAGGTGGTCCTGATCGGCGGCGGCGACGTCCCCCACGACCTCACCTACGAAGACGTGGTGGCCGCCGGCGAACCCGTCGTCCCGGCCGAGCCCGAAGAAACCGACCTGGCCGTGCTCATGTACACCGGCGGCACCACCGGCCTGCCCAAGGGGGTGGCGCTCGACAATCGGGCCTTGATGCTCGACGTCTACAAGGTGGCCACCCGCTGGAGCATGGACGAGAGCTTCGTGTACCTGCACCAGACGCCGATGTTCCATGCCGCCTCCGTCGGTGGGATCCTGGCCGTGCCGGCGGTCGGCGGGCAGACCACGTTCGTCCCGGTCTTCGAGCCGGGAGCGGTGCTCGACGTCATCGAACGCCGCCGGGTCACCATGACCGTGATGGTGCCGACGATGGTGGCCATGCTGCTCGACCATCCCGACTTCAAGCCGGAGCGGTTGGCGTCGCTCACCGTGCTGACGTACGGGGCGTCGCCCATGCCCACGGCCCTGGTGGAACGGGTGCTGGTGATGTTCCCGGACATGCACCTGTTCCAGGGCTACGGAATGACCGAGAACTGCGGCCTGCTCACCTGCCTGGGCCCCGAAGAGCACCGCCGGGGCGGCAACCTGCTCCGCTCCGCGGGGCGGCCCATGCCCGGGTCGGAGGTCAGCATCCAGGACGAGGCCGGCACCCTGCTGCCGGTCGGCCAGAGCGGCGAGGTGTGCGCCCGGGCCGGCAACTGCATGCAGGAGTACTGGAACCGGCCCGAGGAAACCGCTTCCGCCTTCCGGGGGGGCTGGTACCACACCGGCGACGCCGGCTACCTCGACGAGGACGGCTACCTGTACCTGGTCGATCGGGTCAAGGACATGATCGTCACCGGCGGCGAGAACGTGTACTCGGCCGAAGTGGAGAACGCCGTGGCCAGCTACCCCGGTGTGGCCCAGGTTGCCGTCATCGGGATCCCGTCGGAGCAGTGGGGCGAGGCGGTGCTGGCCATTGTCGTTCCGAAGGACGGCGCGATGCTGACCGAAGAGGACATCAAGGCCTGGGCCCGCGAGCGCATCGCCGGGTACAAGGTGCCGAAGGTGGTCGAGTTCCGGGCCGAGGCCCTGCCGCTCTCGGGGGCCATGAAGGTCCTCAAGCGCGAGCTCCGCGCCCCGTACTGGAAGGGGCGGGAGCGGGCGGTCCAATAGGGCTGGCGGGCCGGCGGACCGGAACCCGGAGAGCAGAGGGGCACCGGGACAGGCCGCCGGCTACCCTCAGCCGCCGTTGGCGATGTTCTGATCGGCGCTCGACACGTCGTCGCTGGCCTGGGTCACGCCGGCGTCGAGTTGCGGCAGCCGCTGCTGCGCATCGACCAGCGCCGGCGGGGTCGCACCCGACGCCGCACCCCCCGCCGGCGCCGCCCCACCCGCGCCGGTTACGGCCCTACCCGACGCCGGCAAGCTGCCGCTTGACCCGCCGGTCGGGCTTCCACCCCTCGCCGAGGTGGCCGCCATGGGCGACCCGCCAGCCGCGCCCACGGCCCAACCGGTCCCGCCGGCCCCGCCCGCCGCCGAGCCCGAAACGGGACTGGTGGCGGCGGGCGCCGGCAGCGAGGGGGTGCTCGACACCTGGGTTGACCGGCCACATCCGGCCCCGACCAACACCAGGGTGGCGGCCACTGCTGCCGCGCTCCCCCATCTCAACGACCGACCTGGGATCACTGCAGGTCCTTGAGCGCGGTACGCACGTCGGTCTGCGCGTGGCGGGCGGCGGCCACGGCGGCGTGGACGTCGTTGCGATAGGGGCTTACGACACCGTGATTGGCGTTCCACTGGGCAGGAGTCAGCGCCAGCAGGGCTGCGGACACGCCGCTCGTCTTCTGGCCGATGGAGGCGATCTGCGCTTCGAGATCGTGCACCGCAGCCTGGGCCGCTTGGACATTCTTACCCTCTGCCGCTTCTTGGGCGATCGCCTGCTCGAGATCGGTATCGAGCTGCTTGAGCGTTGGGACGGTATCGGTGGTCATGCGGTCGCTCGCTCGCACCAGTTTGACCTGCGGCAAGGCCAGAGCGAACACGCGGTAGTCGGCAAAGATGGACGCGGCCTCGGCCCGGAACTTGGTCGGGTCGGTTTCGTTGCGGATGGTGACCGCCAGGCTGTTGAGGCCAGGAGCCTGGCCGTTGCCGTTGAGGTCTCCGGTGATGATGTTCTCGAGCGCCGCCTGATCGCTGCCGGCAAACCAACCCGTCTGCTGCACCAGGGTGTTGGCGGCGTCGAGGGCGGTGATCCGGACGCTGATGGCGGTCTCGGCCCGGGTCCGGGCGATCGGGCTGATGCCGGAGGCGCGGGCGGAGGCGGAGGTGCGAGCGGAGGCGGCGGGGCCGCCGGCGCCGGCGAAGCCGGCGACGGCAACGGCCGCCGCGGGTAGGACGGCCAGGGCCTTGCGAGAACGGCGCATCGGTGTTTCCTCCATGTCGTGTCAACAACGGGACAACACGAAGGATCGTCGGCTGATATTCGGGACCGATCAGCTGGTTGTGAGGGTTGTGTGAGGGTCGAAAAGACCTAGAGGCGGGCGGTTAGAGCAGCCCGACGGTCGCGGCGCCGTCGACGGTGACAGCCGCGCCCGAGATGTAGTTGGCCGGCTGGGAACAGAGAAAGGCCACGATCCGTCCGAAGTCGCCGGGGTCGCCCATGCTCCTCGGATCGCCACCCAGTTCGCGCATGCGGTCGGTCGCGTGGGCGCCCGGACAAGCCAGGTTGAGGGTGACACCGGAGGAGAAGAGGTCGGCCGCGGCGGTCTTGGCCCACGCCCACAAACCGGTGCGGGCCAGATTTGACAGGGCCAGGCCGGGCATGGGCTGCTTGACCGAGTAGGAAGTGATGCAGCAGATGCGGCCCCACCCGTCGGTCTGCAGTAACGGCCGGCCCGCCCGGATCAGCCGGATGGAGGTGACGAGGTTGGCGTTGACGGCCGCGGTGATCTGCTCGTCGGTGATCTCGAGCGCCCGGCCGGCTGGCGGACCGCCGGCGTTGGGAACCAGGATGTCCAGGGCTCCGAACCGATCCCGCGTGGCCTCCACCAGACGAGCCGGTACGTCCGGGTCGCTCACGTCGGCGACTACCGCGTGCACTTCTCCGCCCGCAGCCCGGATGCTGGATTCGGCGGCGCGCAACGCCTCCTCACCCCGGGCGCTGATGACGACCTTGACGCCTTCAGCGGCCAGCGCCTCGGCGGTGGCTCGGCCCAAGCCCTTGGAGGATGCGGTTACCAGCGCCACCTTGCCGGCGATGCCGAGATCCATTCAGGCTTCGACCACCGTCAGATCGTGGCTGACGTGGTTGAGGGGGCGCGGCCCGGTCTCGGTGGCGATCACGATGTCCTCGATGCGGGCCCCGAACCGCCCCTGGAGATAGATGCCCGGCTCGACCGAGAAGGCGTGGCCCGGGGCCAACGGCAGGTCGTTGCCCGCCACGATGTAAGGGTCTTCGTGCTCCTCCAAGCCGATCCCATGCCCGGTCCGGTGAATAAAGGCCTCGCCGTATCCCCCGGCGGTGATGATGGCACGCGCCGTCTCGTCGACCGCTGCGCAGGTTGTTCCAACGCGCGCCGCAGCCACCGCGTCCGCCTGCGCCCGCTGAAGCACCTCGTACAACTCCTTGGCCTCGCCCGTAGGCGGGGCCGTCCACACGGTGCGGGTGATGTCGGAGCAATAGCCATGCATGGTGCCGCCGAAATCGCACACCACGGAGTCGCCAGCCTCGATGACTCGGGGGCCGGCGTCATGATGCGGGCTGGCCGAGTTGGGGCCGCTCCCGACAATGGCGAAATTGACCTTCTGGTGACCTTCCTCGACCAGCCGCCGGCCCAAAATCTGGGATACGTCGCGCTCGGTGCGACCGACCAGGGCGATCTTACCGCCGAGCAACTCCGTCGCCACGCGGTCGGCGGCGGCCGACGCCACTGCCAGCGCCTCGATCTCCGTGGCGTCCTTGACGGCGCGCAGCGGCCCGGTGACGGTCGAGGCGGGGCGCCAAGCGGCGCCGGGCAGCCGGCGTTGCA
>DASXZS010000198.1:0-14901 GCA_036501785.1 Acidimicrobiales bacterium
CGGGGTGGGTGCCCCACCGGGCCGCGAGGACGGGAGTGTCCGGCGCCAACCCACCCGCGAGCAGGCGAGCGGCCACCGTCTCCCGGTGCGCTACTCCCATCAACACCACGATCGTCCCGCCCGCCGCGGCCAGGGCCTCCCAATTGGTCTCGCGGTCGATGGCGTGGCGGCTGTGACCGGTGACGACGGTAAAGGAGGTGGCCAGGCCCCGATGGGTGACCGGCACTCCGGCGTAGGCCGGCACCGCCACCGCCGAGGTGATCCCGGGAACCACTTCGAACGGCACCCCGGCCTCGGCCAGCGCCAGGGCCTCTTCGCCGCCCCGACCGAATACGAACGGGTCGCCCCCCTTGAGGCGAACCACGGTCCGCCCGGCACGGCCCTCGTCGATGAGCAGGGCGTTGATCTCGTCCTGGTGCACCGGCCCTCCGGGCGCCTTGCCGACATCGACCCGCCGGGCACCCGGCGGCACCAGATCCAGCAGGCCGGCGTCCGCCAACCGGTCGTGCACCACCACGTCAGCGACCCGCAGCACCTCCGCCCCTCGCACCGTCAGGAGGCCCGGGTCGCCCGGCCCCGCGCCAACCAGGTAGACCGTCAACTGCCGCCCTCTGCGGGGCGGCCCCACAGATCGGCGCCGCCGGCGGCTAGCAGCTCATCGGCGAGGTGGCTGCCCATGTCGGCCGCCTGGGCCCTCGGCCCCGTGGTCGAGGAACGCAGCACTACCCGCCCGTCCTGGGACGCCAGTAGCCCCTCGACGACCAGGGTGGCCCCCGCCCCAGCTTGCGCGTAAGCGCCGACCGGCAGGTCGCAGCCGCCTCCGAGGCGAGCCAGAAAGGCCCGCTCGGCCGTCACCGCGGCCCGGGCCGCGGCGTCGTCGATCGAGGCCACCAGGTTCCGCGCCCGGTAATCGCCGGCGCGGGCCTCAACCCCGATAGCCCCCTGACCGACCTGAGGAAGCATGACCGCCACATCGAGGATCTCCGCGGCGCGGTCCCGGAGTCCCAGCCGTTCGAGGGCGGCGGCCGCCACCACCACGGCCCCCCCTGCGGGGACCCGGTCGAGCCGGGTGCCGATGTTGCCACGCAGGCTGGTAAAGGTGAGGTCGGGGCGCAACCAGGCCAGCTGCACCCGCCGGCGTACTGACCCGGTCGCGATCAGCGCTCCCGGTCCGAGTTCCGCCAACGGGGCGCCGACCAAGGCGTCGCGCGGGTCGGCGCGACCGGGGATGGCAGCCAGGACCAATCCGGGGGCGGTCACCGAGGGCAGGTCTTTGGTGGAGTGGACGGCGATGTCGGCCCGACCTTCGAGCACGGCCGCCTGAACCTCCTTGACGAAGACCCCCTGGCCGCCCATCTCCCACACCGGGACGTCCTGGCTGCGGTCGCCCGTCGTGGCCACCACCAGCAGTTCGACCTCGAGGTCGGGGTTCGCCAACCGCAGCAGACGGGCCACTTCCTCCGCCTGCCAGCGAGCCAAGGTGCTGCCCCGAGTGGCGATCCGCAGCGTGAAATCCCCGCCCTAGACGTCGAGCTCGAACAGCTGCCGCAAGGCCTGGGCCAGCTGCTCGCCGGACGGCGTCCCCGCCCCCGCTTTGACCTGGACGGTCGGCTCGTGCAGCAGTTTGGCCACGATGCCCCGGGTCAGGGCCTCCATCGCCCGGGCCTGGCCCGGGTCCAACCCGGCCAGCCGGCCGCGGAAGCGCACCAGCTCGGCCAGCCGGATGTCCTCGGCCCGGGCGTGCAGGGCCGCCACCAGCGGGGCTACATGCCGTTGGGCGGCCACATCGAGATAGCGCTCCACCTCTTCGGCCACGATGACCTCGGCCTTGGGTACCTCTTGGCGCCGCCCGGCCATAGCGACCGCGGCAGACGACGTGATGTCGTCCATGTCCAGCAGGGTCACGCCCGGCAACGACCCCACCGCCGGGTCGACGTCGCGCGGCACCGCGATATCGACGATCAGCAGGGGCCGCCCCTCCCGGCTGGGGAGCAGGGGCTCCAGGTCGGCGGCCTCCAGCAGCACGCCCGGCGAACCGGTCGACGCCAGCAGGACGTCGGCCTGCACCAGGGCGGCCGGCAGCGCCGACCACTCGATGGCCCGCCCGCCACACCGAGCGGCCAGCTGGGTGGCCTTGCTCCACGTCCGGTTGACAACCTGCAGGGTGCCGGTGTCGAGGGCGCCGGCGAGGGCCTGGGCCATGGCCTCGCCCATCTCGCCGGCCCCGAGTACCACGGTCGTCTTACCCGCCAGCGAGCCCAGCTCGGCCCCGGCGAGCGCCACCGCGGCCTGGGACAGCGACGTGGTGCCGCGGGCAATCGCCGTCTCGGAGCGGACCCGCTTGCCGACCTCGAGGGCTTGTCGAAAAAGGATGGACAAGATGGGTCCGGCCGCGGACTCGGACCGGGCCGCCTCCCATGCCTCGCCGACCTGACCGAGGATCTCGCCCTCGCCCAGCACCGCAGAGTCCAACCCGGCGGCCACCTTGAACAGATGGGCAGCCGCCACCTCGTCGTGGTAGCTGTACAACTGGTCCGCGAAGACCTCCGGCGGGGCGCCACTCCACGCGGACAGGAAGTTGCGGATGTCGCTCATCGCCCCATGGAAGCGGTGGGCCACCGCGTACACCTCGGTCCGCAAGCAGGTGGAGACCAGCACCACCTCGCTGAGGTGGTCCCGACCCATCAGATCGTGCAGGGCTTTGGGCAGACGGGCAGACGGCACCGTCATCGGTTCGAGGACCGACAGGGGGGAGGTGCGGTGGTTGAGTCCTACGACGACGACAGACACGCCTGGAGGCGCTCCCTTGCCTGGGCCGTGTGGCCCGAACGGATGAGATCGAGCATGTCCCAATCGAGCGCCGGCCGCCAGTCGACCTCCTCGGTGGAGCGCCCCGCCGCTTTCAATTCGTCCCGCGCCGCCGACAACCATTCGGCCAGCACGCCGACCTCGGGGCCGAGCTGGGAGGCCACCTGGCCCCGGATCCAGCCCGCCAGGGCGGGGCTGTGACCTGAGGTGGAGACCGACACCATGACCGGGCCCCGCCGGATCACCGCCGGCAAGGTAAAAGAGCAGGCGGGCGGGTCGTCCGCGGCGTTGATCCACACCCGGGCCGCCTCGCCGTCGGCGTGGACCGCCTGGTTGACGTCGGGGTCGTCGGTGGCGGCGATGGCCAGCCAGGCACCGTCGAGGTCACCGGCCCGGTAGGCCCGCTCCGCCAATTCCACGTCCAGGGCCCGGATGGAATCGGCGATCTTGGGGGCGACCACCACCACCTGGGCGCCGGCCGCGATCAGACCGTCGACCTTGCGCGCCGCCACCGCCCCGCCGCCGACGACGACGCAGCGCCGCCCGGCGACGACCAGGTTGACGGGATAGAGAGCATCGGCTGCGGGCATCGAGGTTTACCCTCCCCCGGCGACGACGAGGCCGTCCCGGTCGGCGCCGGCCCGCTGCTGGTAGAAGCTGAGGATCTGCAATTCGATCCCCAGGTCCACCTGGCGCAAGGCCACGTGCCGGGGCACGGTCACGGTGGTGGGCGCGAAATTGAGGATGGATCCCACGCCGGCAGCGACGACGGCGTCCACCACGCCCTGGGCCACCCCCGCGGGGGTGGCGATGACCGCGATGGCTACCCTTTCACCGCGAAGAACCTCGACCATCGAGGCGGTGGCGTAGACGACGGCCGGGCCCAGCCGCATCCCGATCTTGGCCGGGTCCACGTCGAAGGCGGCCACCACGTGGAATCCGCGAGACGGGAACCCGCCGTAGCTGGCCAGGGCCTGGCCCAGGTTGCCGGCGCCGACGATCGCCACCCGGCGGTCCTCAGTCAGGCCCAGCTGACGGTTGATCTGGCGCAGTAGGTAGGCCACGTCGTAGCCCACGCCGCGGGTCCCGTACGAACCGAGGTGGGAGAGGTCTTTGCGCACCTGCGGGGCGTTGACTCCGGCCCGCACCGCCAGCAGCTCCGAGGATATGGTGACGGTGCGGTCCCGAGCCGCCTCGTCGAGTGCCCGCAGGTAGAGGGGCAGCCGAGCGACGGTGGCCTCGGGGATCCGCCGGGCGGATGCCATGGGACAGATGGTACCGGCGGGCGTGGTCTACCCCCGGCCAAGGGAGCCGAGCCACACCGCATCGCCGGCCCGCAGGCCGGTGCGGGCCGCCGCCGGCGACTCGTGGCAACTGACGGAGAGGAACCCGTAGGAGTCCGTCACCAGGCCGACCTCATCGGGCTCAAGCTCGGCGTAGGCGGTGACGAGGCGGGCGGGCCACGGGTGTTGGGGGGTGGTGGCGACCTCGACGACGGGACCGTGGGCGGCCACGTCGGCCGGGCGGGCGTTGAGCTGGGCGTTCCCGAAGCGGTCCACCCAGAGCACTTCGGCCCGGAGGCGGCCGTCCGGTTCGGTTTGGGCGGTCGGGATGGGATCGCCGGCCAGGGTGAGCGGGTCGATGGCTGGCCCGAGCCGGCGCAGCTCGACCCCCTTGGCGAGCTCGGCGGCCGCTGGGGCGAAGACGTCCCGTCCCGCGAAGGTGGCGCCCCGGCCGGCGGCCGGGTGAGGGGGCAACGCCACGGCGCTGGTGATGGGCCCGAGGGAGGTGGCGGCGGGGAGGAGGAGTCCGTTGTCGGGGCCGACGAGCACGGCGCCGGCGCGGCTGATCTCGACAGCCACCGCCCGGCGGGCTGTGCCCACCCCGGGGTCGACGACGGCGAGGATGACGCCGGGCACCAGCCAGGGGGCGGCGCGCCACAGGGCCAGGGCCCCGGCCCGCACGTCGTGGGCGGGGATCTGGTGGGTGAGATCGATGACCTGGATGTCCGGGGCCCGGCCGGCGATCACCCGGTGCACGATGCCAACGAACTCGTCGACGGTGCCGTAGTCGGACAGGAAGGTGATGGGGCCGCGAGGCAGATCCGTCCCGGTCGCGGCAGTCGGCGAGCCCGGGCGGCGGGGCCCGGTCGGGCGGGACGGACTCAGATGGCGCTCTGACTCACCCGGCCCGGGTGTACTGCTGGGCCAGGTAGCGGTCGACGTCCTCCTCGCGAATCCGGTAGGACCGGCCCACCCGGGTGGCCGGCAGGTGGCCGGCCTGCACCAGCCGGTAGACGGTCATGTTGGACACCCGAAGCTGATCCGCTACCTCGGCCACCGTGACGAACCGGGACCGGGACTCGTTTGATTGCACGCGCGTGGCACCACCCTTCTCCGCACCTCCGAGCGTACGCCAACACGAGGCCATCGCAAAAGCGGGGCCGCCGGCGCTGGCCACTCTCTACCCCTTTCAGCGATTGTGTGCAATTTGTCACGTTCTACGCGGGGTTATTGCGCGTAATCGAGCGGCAGGCGGGCCGGCCGGCGCCGGCCCGGCCCATCCCGCGCCGCGCCGCGCCGCGCCCAAACCAGCCCACACCGATTTGGCGCGATTGGTCGCGTATTACAAATCGCGCTTTAAATCAAACCGTTGCATTCCCCTTTCCCAGCTCCCGCGACCGCTCGGTCGCGGCCGCGACGGCGTCGACGACCGCCTGGCGCACGCCGGCCGCCTCCAGGACCCGCAGTCCGGCGGCCGTGGTCCCGCCGGGGGACGTGACCGCAGCACGCAGCGCCGCCGGTTCGTCGCCGGTCTCGGCCAGCAGGCGGGCCGACCCCAGCACGGTCTGCACCACCAGTTGGCGGGCCACTGGCAAGGAGAGGCCCACCTGGACGCCGGCGTCGATGAGCGCCTCGGCGAGGAGGAACACGTACGCGGGGCCGGAGCCGGACAGGCCGGTCACGGCGTCGAGGTCGGATTCGGGCACCGTGACCACGGTCCCGACCGCTTCGAGGATCCCCTGGGCCCAGGCCAGGTCGTCCGCACCGGCCGCATGACCGCCGGCGATGGCGGCCGCCCCGCTTCCCACCAGGGCCGGCGTGTTCGGCATGGCCCGGACCACCGCCACTGCGTCCGCCAGCCACGACTCCAGCGATGCCAGCGTGACTCCCGCCGCGATCGACAGCACCCGCCCGACGCCGGCGCCGGTCAGGGCCCGGCAGGCGGCCTCGGCGTCGGCCGGTTTGACGGCAATGACCGCGCCGACTGCGCCCGCCGCGCCCGCCGCGCCCCTGGCCACGTCGCGCACCCCGCCCACGACCGGCAGGCCCGGATGGCGGGCGGCCAACTCGGCCCGGCGGCCCGCGTCCGTCTCCACAACCGTGATGGCCTCGGGTGACGCCCAGGTGGTGCGGAGCAGGCCGGCGACGAGCGCCTCACCCATTTTGCCGCCGCCTACCACGATCAGCGCCGGTGCCGGGCCCATGGCGGCAGACCCTAGGCCGCGACGCCGCGACGCCGGGGCGCGCCGCCGCCCGAGTAGCGCGACCCGCGGGCACGGTCGTACTTCCCCGAACGAACGCATCCCACAGACGCCCTCGGGCCGACGGCTGAGGCGAGCGTACCGGTGCCCCGAGACCGCGGCAAGGGCCTCGGCCGCACCCAGCGCGGTCGCTGCCGCCGGCTAGGTCCTACCCGCAGGCCACCAGGGCGGCGGACGTCAGGGCTTCGCCGCGGGTCCACAGTTCGCCGGCGGCGGCCGCCCAGGTGTAGGCCCGGGCCCGGGCCGCCGCGGCCCGGCCCAGCCGCGCCGCGAGCGCCCGGTCCACCAACACGGTGGCCAGCGGGCGAGCGAAGTCGGCGGGATCGCGGCCTTCCACCAGGTAGCCGGTCCGCCCGTGGTCCACCAGGGCGGTCAGGCCCCCGACGGCCGAGGCCACCACGGGGACCCCGCAGGCCGCGGCCTCCAAGGCGACCAGCCCAAACGACTCCGAATGGCTGGGCACCACGCAGGCGTCCGCGGCCCGGTAGTAGCTCGACAAGATCTCGTGCCGTTGCGGCGGAAGCATGCGTACCGACCGATCGAGGCCCCGCTCCGCAACCCGGAGCTGCACCGCGGCGAGCTCGTCGTGACCGTGCGGGCCGCTCGGACCGCCGAGCACCACCAGCGACGAGCAGGCCAGCCGGGCCCCCGGGCCCGCACCGGCCGCCCGGCCGGCCGCCCGGACCCCGTCGAGGGCGTCCACCGCCACCGTCAAGCCCTTGAGCGGCTGGATCCGCCCGGCGAACAACACGACCGGGTCCGCCTCCCCCAGCCCCACGGCCCGGCGGGCCTGGGCTTGGTTGCCAGGACTGAAGAAGGCATGGTCCACGCCCGGCGCCACCATGGCGATCCGCTGCGGTTCCGCGCCGTACAGGTCGACCAGCTGGTCAGCCTCCACCGAACACGAGGCCAGCACCGCGTCGGCACAGCCGACGATCTCCGCCTCGGCCAGGGCCCGGCGGGCCGGTTCGGCCGCCGACAGCTCCTCGGGGCTGGCGTCCGCCTTGACGCGATCGAGGGTGTGAAAGGTCACCATCAGGGGCACGCCCAGTTCGTGCTTGAGCTGGTGCCCTGCCAGCCCGGACAACCAGTAGTTGGCGTGGATGGCGTCCACTGGCTGCCCGCGGTCGGCCAGCATGGCCAGCCGGGCCGCCACCCCGGCGGTCCAGGCCGGGACCAGGTCGGGCAGCCGTTCCTTGGGCACCGGGCCCAGCGGGCCGGCCAGGATGTGATGGACCCGGAACCCGGGCTCCACGTTGACCGTCGCCGGGCCGGCCCGGCCCTCGGCCCGGGTGAACACCTCGCACCGCACACCGGAGCGGGCCAGGGCGGCGCTCAGCTCACGGACGTACACGTTCATACCGCCGCCGTCACCGGTACCCGGCTGCGCCAGCGGCGAGGTGTGCATCGACAGGACTGCGAGAGTGGGCATCAGCCGGTCCCGGTCTCTGTCGAGACGGCCGTCTTCGCGGGCGGCGCTTGGTGCGGGCTGCTCTTGGCGTCGGACTCGTTCTCCCGGCGAAAAGACAGGAAGATTCGCAACAGCGTCTGCTTCTGGTCGTCGCTCAGGGTGGGTTCGGCCAAGATGGCGTCGGTGAGATCGCCGCCCACCTCCCGGGCGTCCAGGATGCCGGCCCGGACGTAGAGGGTCTCAGCCGAGATCCGCAGGGCCCGGGCGATCTGCTGCAGGATCTCCGCGGAGGGTCGGCGCAGGCCCCGTTCGATCTGGCTCAGATACGGATTGGAAATACCGGCCATATCCGACAGACGCCGGACCGACAGGCGAGCAACGTTGCGCTGCTCCCGGATGAACTCACCCAAGTCGCGCCACGGATCCGGAAATTCCTTCATGCGGGGAGCAGCTCGGCGACCAAATCGAGCAGCTCGATCGACGAGAACGGTTTCGTCAGGAAGGCGCTGGCCCCGGCCTTTCGGCACTCGTCCTCCAGGCGAGGGTCGTCCTTGGCGGTCAGCACGATGACCTTGACCGCCTCGAGATCGAGGCGGCGGCAGACCTCCACCCCGTCGAGCCCCGGCATCATGATGTCGAGGACAACCACGGCGGGCCGGGCTTCAGAAGCCAGCCGCAAGGCGGTAGCCCCATCTCGGGCCTCGACCACTTCGAACTCGTCCGCCTCCAGCACCGCCCGCACCAGCCGTCGGATCATCTCGTCGTCGTCGACGACGAGCACCAGCCGCGGCCTCCGAGGCCCGGTCACGGCAGAAGGCTGTCGACTGTCGCCTCACCCGTCCGGTAGCGCCGGACAAGCTCCTCCTGGAGGCGATCGAGCACATCGAAGATGGCCCGGCGCTGGGTCGAAATGGATCGCTCAAGCTCCTCGAGGTCCGCGGAGGCGTTCGCCAGCGCGGTGTCGTCGAGTTGCTCGAGATTGTCCAGCCGGGACGCCGGCAGTACCACCTCCAGTCGGGCCGTGAACAGAGGGTGGAGCTCACCTGGGCCCATCAGGGCCGGCAACCGGCCCAGGCCGGGGGCGTGCACGCGGTCACCGAGGATTACCGGGAGCCGCTCGACGAGGTCACCGACGTCGCCGCCTCCTTGCCCGGATTGCCGACGCTGCTGCTCCGCCAGGGTGATGTCCAGCCGGCCCTGCACGATCCGCCGGAGGTAGGAGAGGCCCGTCTCCGCTTCGGTCGCCTCGTCCCGCCGGGCGCGCACGCGTTCGATCGACCATTCCCGCAGACCCTCCAGGTACCCGGGGGCCATCACCTCGTCAAGTTGTGCCACCAACTCGGAGGCTACCGCGGCTCAGCGGTGCAGCAAGAGACGGACGGCAAGCACCCAGGCCGGACCGGCCACCACCAGGGAGTCGAGGCGACGCAGCGCGGGCAGCCGAAGGCGTGGTCCGATCCAACCCATGGCGTACACCCCCGCTGGCGCCAGGACGGCCACCAGACCCAGCAGTATCCAAGGGCTTCGCCCCGAATACGGCGGAACCACCACCGCGGCGACGAAAACCGCGAGGACGCCGACCGTGAACATCCCGGCGATCACGCCGACCGGTCCGCCGCGACGATTGGTGCCCATGACATAGCTGGCCATGTCGTAGAGGCAGATGGCCGTCAGGAGCGTCTCGGCCTCGCTCAGACCCTGGCCCCGTGCTGCCACCACCGCGGCGCCGGCGACCGCCGGGGCGAGCGCGGCTACCAGGACGGCGAGCGGAAACCCTCGCGTTGCGGTCACCCACAACAGACCGGCCGCGGCCGCGGCGAACAGCAATGCTACGACCAAGGCCACCATCGGGCCGCCGAGGGCGACCAGCGGAAGCACCACGGCAGGGACCACCGCCACCACCACCGAGGGCGGTACCGATTTCAAGGCCTGAGCCGCCCAGGCGGGTAACTGTCGCCGCCGCTCCCCTGAGTTCGGAGCATTTGCGTCCGGAGCATTTGCGTCCGCAGCCTTGCGGGCCGCCGCCCGCACCCCCGAAACGCCGGCCACGACCGCCACTGGAATCATCAGGACGGCCAGGGCCAGCGCCCCCGCCTCCGCGGCGAGCAACAGCAGGGCGGCCCAGACCAGGCCCAGGACCACGGTGGGAGCTTGCCGGACCTGGGGCACCGACCGCACCGCTGCCCGCCGGCGGATCCCGACGCCCGAACGGGGCCGAGCGCGACCGGCTCGATCCTGGAGCGGTCTCGCCGCGGGCGGCGGACGCGCCGGGGTGGTGGCGATCACCAGGCGCCGCCCGAAACCGGCGGCAGGATCGCCACTTCGTCGCCGTCGTGGAGCAGCTGTTCGGGCGACGCCGGCTCGCCATTGACCCACACCCGGCTGCGACGGAGCACCGCCGCCAGTCGTTCGCCGTGCCCGGCCCGGGCTGCCTCTAGCAGGTCGCCCACCGTCCGCCCCTGCCGCTCCTCGCGGCCGGTGCCGGCGGCCACCCGGGCCTCGGCAAAATAGAGGAGTACGACCGACGCCGCAGCGCCCACGCCCGTCGGGCGGGAGTGTGCCTGATCGGGTGCGCGGTTGGCAGCCAAGTTCATCTGAGTCGTTCTCCGGGTGCAACCCTACCGCTTGCCAGGGCCCGGGACAGCCGAATGGGACCGGGCCGGCCACTAGCGTGCGGCCAGTGTCCGGCCTGCTCCTCGTCCGCCACGCCCAGTCGGTCTGGAATGCCACCGGGCGCTGGCAGGGCTGGGCCAATCCGCCGCTATCGCCCATCGGGGAGGAGCAGGCGCGCCGGGCCGCCGTGAGGCTGGCCGGGGCGGAGCCGTTCGAGCTGGTCGTCACTTCCGACCTGGTCCGGGCGGTGCGGACGGCGGAAATCCTGGCCACCGAGCTCAGCCTGCCCGGCCCGATCAACATCGAGCCCGGGCTGCGGGAGTACAACGTCGGCGCCTGGAGCGGTTGCACTGCCGAGCAGATCGAAGCGCGGTGGCCAGGTGGGGTGGCCCGTTTCGCCCAGGGCGAGCCGCCACCGGATGGTGAGGACCGCGCCACCTTCGACACCCGGGTGATAGCCGCCGGCCGGCGGGTCGCCCAGATGGCGGGAGCCGCCCGGTTGTTGGTCGTCGCCCACGGAGGGGTGGTGCGGGCCGTGGCTCGCGCCGCCGGGGTGGCCGAGTACCGCGTCGGGCATCTGGCCGGGTACTGGGGTGAGCACGACGAGGGCGGTCTTTTTCCCAAGCAAGCGGTCAACCTGCAGGACGACGAGGTCGACGCCGACGCCGGCGAGGGCGCCGTGGCACCGGTCACTTGAATGTCGCTGCGGCGCGATACCGTCCGCAGTGTGAAGGTTGAGGTCGTTCGCAGCGCCCGGCGGCGCAAGACGGTGCAGGCCCGGCAGGTCGGTGGCGTGCTGCGGGTGTCGATCCCGGCCAATATGACCGCGGCGGATGAGGAACGCTGGGTCGCGGAGATGGTGCGGCGCATGGAGCGGCGCGCCGCCACCGACGGGGTGGACCTGGTGGCTCGGGCCGAGGCGCTGGCCGACCGCTACGACCTGCCCCGGCCGGCTGCCATCCGGTGGGTGGACAACCAGGAGTGGCGCTGGGGCAGCTGCACTCCCTCGGACGGAACGGTGCGCATCTCGTCGCGCCTGGTGGGGGAGCCCAGCTGGGTGCTGGATTACGTGATCGTTCACGAGCTCGCCCATCTGCGGGTGCCGCACCACAACGACCGGTTCTGGGCGCTCGTCCGCCGGTACCCGCGGGCGGAGCGGGCCTACGGATTCCTGCTGGCCCGGGGGCTAGACCCCACCCTCGGTGACGAGCCGGCCGAGCGGGGCAGCCCGCCGCAGCCCGTGGAGGGCCGGACGGCGGGCCGCCAGGCGGAGCACCAGCCCGACCGGCGCCCAGGGCCGACGACTCGACGCGAGGCCACTCGACGCGAGGCCGCCAGACGCGAGACCGCCGGACGCGAGGCCGCCAGTGAGACCCGACGCCGGCGGACCCGCCAGTCGAGCGCGGACGCCAATTCGCCCCGGCTGCCCGGCTTCTGAGCTGAGCTGTCCGTAACCTCCGGGCCGCCTCGGCTGTCTCACTTGCTGTGACCGCCGCCCCCAGCGCGTCCGGGGCGCCCAGCCAGGCGCTGCGGCTGCGAGCAGGCGTCCCGGGGGCGACGGCGGCAGGCGTGTCCCGGCTCCCCACGACGGACCGCAAGGTGGTGCTGGTCCACGTGGACCACAGTCGCCGGCGGGGGGCGCTCGCCAGTACCGACAGCGACACCATCGCCGACGCCGCCCGGCACGCCCTCGCCCAGCGCCTGCCCTTGGTCGCCGTCCTGGCGTCCTCGGGCGCCGACGTCGACGAAGGAGTGGCATCCCTCGACGGCTGGGGCCGGGCCGCCCGGGCTCTGGCAGATTGTTCCGGGGTGGTGCCGATCACCATCATCACCTACGGCTTGGCCGTGTCCGGGCCCGCCCTCATGCTCGGCATGGCAGACCTGGTGGTGATGACCCCCGAGGCGGTGGCCTACGTGTCCGGACCGGCAGCAGTGGCGCAGCTCACCGGGCTGCGCCTCGCTCCTGGCGAGCTCGGCGGCCAGCGCATCCACGCTCGCAGCACCGGCGTGGCCGCCTTCGCAGCCGACAGCCCCGACCACGCCCTCGATGTGGTGGCAGCCGCCCTCGACTACCTACCCGACCACGCCGACGAGGAGCCGCCGGCGTGGGCCAGCAACGACCCGGCTGACCGTCTCACGCCGGAGCTGCGGGAGCTGCTGCCGACCAGCCCGACCGGCTCCTACGACGTCCGCCACGCCATCGCCGCGGTCGCCGACGATCGCGAGCTCCTCGAGGTGCGGGCCGGCTGGGCCCCCCAGATCGTCACCGCCCTGTGCCGTATCGAAGGACGGCCCGTCGGAGTAGTGGCCAACCAGCCACAGTCGATGGCCGGCACCCTCGACATCGCCGCGTCCCAGAAGGGCGCCCGGTTCGTGTCGTTCTGCGACGCCTTCAACGTGCCGCTGCTCACCCTGGTCGACACGCCGGGGTTCATGCCCGGCAAGGATCTCGAGTGGCGGGGCATGATCCGCCACGGGGCCCAGCTGGTGTTCGCCTACGCCGAGGCCACGGTGCCCCGGGTCTGCTTGATCATGCGCAAGGCCTTCGGTGGGGCCTACATCGTCATGGACTCCAAGCTGATGGGAAATGACCTGTGCCTGGCGTGGCCCTCGGCCCAGGTTGCCGTGATGGGGGCGCAGGGTGCGGTCCAGATCCTCCACCGGCGGGAGGACGGCGCCACCCAGGCTCGCCTCGCCGACGAGTACGAGGACGACTACCTCAACCCCTACGTGGCGGCGGCCCGGGGCTTCGTCGACCAGGTGATCGACCCGGCCGACTCCCGGGCCTCGGTCGCGGCTGCCCTGCGGATGCTGGCCAGCAAACGGGAGCGGATCGTGCCCCGCAAGCACGCCAACGGCCCGTTGTAGGCGCCGCCGTCGCGGCCTCGAGCTCCAGCCGGGAAGCGGCTCGCCCACTTCAGGAGCACAAGCCCGCCCAGACGGTGCTAGAAAACGGACCTTCGGTACATAGCGCCGGTCCGGCACATGGGCGCGGAAAGAGGGGGTCGCATGTCCACGTCAAGGATCATTCGGCGCATCGGCGCGGCCGTGGGGTTCGTCACGGTGATCCCGTTCGTGACCTCGCTGGCGGCCATACCGGCCTCGGCGGCGACTGCCCCCCACGCCGCCCCGGCACCGGCCATGGAAAAGGTCCAGGCCGCCCCGACGGTCCCGAACGGGTCCAAGGCCCTCGGCGCGTCAACGGCGCAGCGACGGTTACCGGTTCGGTGGTCCTGAAGCCGCGCGACGAGGCGGCGGTCAAGGCGTTCATCAGCCAGGTCACCGACAAGCACTCCGCGGCGTACGGCCACTACCTGGCTCCCGGCGCCTACGCCACCCAGTTCGGCCCCACCCCGGCCACCATCTCGGCAATCAAGACCGCCCTCCAGGCCCAAGGGCTGACCGTCACCAGCGTCGCCACTGACGGCCTGCTGGTCAACTTCTCCGGGAGCGCCAGCCACGTCGAGGCGACCTTCCGCACCGGTCTCGACCGCTACCAACTCGCTGACGGCAGCGCCGGCCAGGCCACCACGTCCGCCGTGCAACTCCCCTCAGCCATCGCCGGCTCGGTCTCCTCGGTGGTGGGCCTCAACGAGCTGGTCCACGCCCATCCGGCCAACATCCGCCACGGGTCTTCGACGGCCGGCCATCCGGCGGCCAAGAGTGCCACCTTCCCCCACCCCGCTGGCTCCCCCACGGCGTGCGCCGACGCATCCGGGGCTGCTCAGGCCTTCGGTGGCCTCACCGACGACCAGATCGCCAACGCCTACGGGGCGTTCGGGCTCTACAACAGCGGCGACTTCGGCACCGGCCAGCACATCGCCGTCTACGAGCTGGAGCCCTTCCTGCCGTCCGACCTGCAGACCTTCGACACGTGTTACTACGGCGCCACCCAGGCCGCGGCCATGGCCGGGCGCGTCAGCGTCATTCCCGTCGACGGCGGTCAGACCGCCGGTCCCGGATCCGGCGAGGCCACCCTCGACGTCGAGGACGTGTCCGGCATCGCGCCGGGAGCCAACCTCGACGTCTACGAAGCCCCGAACACCACCTTCGGCACCATTGACGCGTGCGCGCCTACGGCGGCCCCGAGGCCGGGGGCAACACCGTCGACATCTTCGATAGCGGGCTCTCCGCCCCGACCGGGGTCACCTTTGGCGGCGTGTCTGCGACCGACGTCCAGGTGCTCAGCGACACCGAGATCTCGGTCAGCGCACCGGCCTACATCCCCGGCACGACCACCTGCGATCAGGACGGCTCATCCTTCGGCACGGGCGAAAGTGCCACCAACGACATTTGTCAGACGCAAGTGGTGGTGACCAACGCCAACGGGTCGAGCGCCACATCGACGATCCTGCCCCTCTACGAAGGGGCCTTCACCCCCAACGCCCTCGGGGTGATCCCCGCCCCATCGGGCCAGGAGGCCGCGCCGCAGCCCGACGAGTACGACTACGTGCCCGCCCCGACGATCACCAGCATCTCCACCGCCCTCGCCGACCCCCACGTCGCTCGCCAGCGAGAGTGGCGG
>DASXZS010000199.1:0-8414 GCA_036501785.1 Acidimicrobiales bacterium
GCAGCACCAGTCGATCGTCCGGCCCGAGGCCCAGGGAACGCCGGGTGGTCTCCCGGTCGCCCAGCGGGGCGCTGGTGTCGAAGGCGTTGTGGACCGCGATCGCGGCGATGCCGTGGGCGGCCAGTTCCGCTTGGGATCGGGCGTTGACCGTCACGTGGATCCAGGCGGGGTCGTCGGGTGGCGGGGGGGCGGACGCGAAGCGGGCCCGCTGCCAGGGCAGATCGTGGTGGCGCAGGATCGCCGGGCGCCCGGCCAGCTCGGCCGCCACCGCCGCCCCTGCCGCCGGGTTGAGCGGGAGGGAGCACAGGTTCTCGACGACGACCACGTCGGCGTGGCGAAAGGCGGCGGCGAGGGCCGACCGGTCCACCGGCGGTGGGGTGTGCCCGGTGAGCCAGGCGCCGGCGTCGAGCCCCGGTATCGCCACGTCCACCGGGCCCGTTCCCGCTACCGTCCGGACGCCGAAGCCCAGTTGGCCCAGCGCCCACTGCCATTTCGCCGCCTCGATCGACACCCCATCGGCGCCCCCGAGCCGGTAGGAGACACTGACCACGAGCGGGCGGGGACGCGTCACCGGTTGAGGGCGAGGCGCCGGCGCGGCGGGCGCAGGAGGCTCACCACCACCGTGGCCACGCCGAGGGACAGCACCAGGTCGCCGGCCGAAACCGTCTCTCCAATCAGCGGCGCCCGGACCACGTCGGCCAGGCCGGTCAGGTGATCGCCGGGGCGTTCGCCGTGGTGGCGGGCGCCGAAGGTGGCGCCGGCGGGCGCCCCCCGGACGGGCATCCCATCGTCGATGGCGATGACCAAGGCGTTGGCAAGCAATCCGACTGCCACCAACACCATCCCGGTGATGGCGGCGTTGCGCACGGCGAACGCCAGCAGCAACCCGTAGCCGGCCACGATGATCCCCGTCCCGACAGCGCCGGCGCCCCACTGGTTTCCAGCGAACTCGCACACCGCCCCACCGAGCAGCAGGCCGACCGATCGCAGGCGGGTGGCCGCCAAATGGCGGACGCGGCCGCCGAGGAGCAGACCGGCCGCGGTGCCAGCAGCCAGGGCGACGACAACGAGCAACATTGCCTCCGACGCTACTGGGCTCCTGCCGCCGTGCCGCGGACTGGAGCCGGCTGTCATCATGGGACCGTCCATGACCGGCAACCACCTCATCCTGCACTCTCCCGTCGGCTTCGTGGTGGCCTTCGGGGCAGGGATCCTGTCGTTCTTGTCGCCCTGCGTGCTGCCGCTCGTGCCGTCCTACCTGTCGATGATGTCGGGCGTCAGCAGCGCCGAGTTGGCGGCCGCGTCGCGTCCAGATCAGCGGCGGCTCCTGCGTTCCACCCTGCTGTTCGTGGCCGGCTTCACCGTGGTCTTCGCAGCCCTGGAGGCCACCGCGTCAGGGTTGGGTCAGACGTTGCAGTCCCACCAACGGCTCCTCAACCAGATCGCCGGCGGGGTCATCATCGCCGCCGGCCTGCTGTTCGCCGGGATCGTACGGCCTCGATGGCTGATCCAAGAACGCCGCTGGCACGTGCTGCCG
Source organism: Acidimicrobiales bacterium (assembly GCA_036501785.1). Classification (GTDB taxonomy): domain Bacteria; phylum Actinomycetota; class Acidimicrobiia; order Acidimicrobiales; family Palsa-688; genus PALSA-693. Next base: position 1,538 of record DASXZS010000199.1, read on the forward strand.
TCGCAGCTGGGGGAGTGGGCCGCGCCCGTCATGGGGATGGCCTTCGCGTTTGGGTGGACGCCGTGCATCGGGCCGGTCCTGGCGGCGGTACTGAGCCTCGCCAGCGACACCCACACCCTGGGCCGGGGAGAGGCCATGCTGGTGGCCTATTCGCTAGGGCTGGGGGTGCCATTCGTGGCGGCCGGCGTCGCTTTCGGCCGTCTCACCGGGGTGCTGGCGTTCGCCCGAGCCCACTTGCGGGTGATCAACCTGCTGTCCGGGGCCCTGCTGGCCGGGCTGGGAGTCCTGTTGTTGACCGACAGTTTGCACGTGTTGTCGACGTGGTTTACCGACGTGCTCAGCGCTGTCGGCCTGGGCCGGCTCTCCACTGTCTGAAGCGACCCCTGGGGTCGTCCTGGATGGCACTGGCCCGGATGGCACTCGACAGCCCTCCCTGGCTACCGTTGCGGTGGCCGTCATGGACCCCGTCATCCGCTTTCGTTCCGCTGTCGCCCTGGTTGGCCGCTTCCCGGTGTTGGCCGGCGTCGATCTGGACGTGACCCGCGGTGAGATCGTGCTGCTCCAGGGGGCCAACGGGGCCGGAAAGACCAGCCTCCTGCGAGCCTGTGCCGGCCTGTTGCGCGTCGCCGCCGGCGAGGCCACCGTCCTCGGCGCCGATCTGGTCGCCGACCCGCGCGCGGTCCGGCGTCGGGTGGGCCTGCTCGGGCACGCCACCGCCCTATACGACGACCTGTCCGCTGCCGACAACGTCCGCTTCGCGGTGCGGGCCGCCGGCGGGTCGGTCGGGGCCGTCGGTCCGGCCCTCGAGCGGTTGGGATTGACGGGGCGGCTGGCCGGCGCCAGCGTGTCGTCGTTGTCGGCCGGGCAGCGCCGCCGGGTGGCCTTGGCCGCCGTGGTGGCCCGGGATCCCGAGTTGTGGTTGCTCGACGAGCCCCACGCCGGTCTCGACGCCGAGCACCGGGACCTGCTCGACGATCTCGTCCGGGATGCGGTCGAGCGCGGCGCGACCGTACTGCTGGCCTCCCATGAACACGATCGGGCGCAGCCGCTCGCCGGGCGGATCGTCACCGTGGCCGGAGGCATGGTCACCCCCACGGCTCCTCCTTTTCACCCCCGAATGACGGCCGCCCATGTGGCGTGACGCGGTGCTCGTCGGAGGCAAGGATCTCCGGGTCGAGTTACGCAGCCGGGTCACCACCATGCAAGTGGCCCCGTACGCGGTCCTCGTCCTGCTCCTCTTCGGGTTCGCTTTCGATCAGAACCACACCCTGCTCACCCAGGCCGCGCCCGGCCTGTTCTGGGTGGCGGTGCTGCTGTGCACCCTGCTCGCTGTGCAGCGCAGCTACGCGGTCGAGGCCACCGACGGCGCCCGGGACGGGCTGCGCCTGTCCGGGCTCGATCCCGCCGGCATCTTCCTCGGCAAGGCGGCGGCCGTCGCCGCCCAGTTGATCGCCCTCGAAGTGCTCCTCGGCGCGGGGGTGGTGGTCTTGTTCGGCACCGATCTGCGGGACCCGGTCCTGCTCGTCCTCACCGCCCTCACGGCCACGTTGGGGTTGGCGGCCGCCGGCACGGTGTACGGGATGATGGCCGCCGGGTTGCGGGTGCGCGAGACGCTGCTCCCGCTCCTGGTGCTCCCGGTGGTGGCGCCCGTGCTGCTCGGCGCCACCCAGGCGTGGATGGCCGCCCTCCGGCTTTCGACGACCGACGGCTGGAAGTGGCTGGCGCTGCTGGCCAGTTTCGCGGCCATCTATCTGACGCTCGGGGTGCTGGCCTTCTCCGCCCTGGTGGAGGACGCGTGACGGGGGCCGGGACTTCCGACCGGGTGACCCGGGTGCTCGGGGCCGCCACGCTGGTGGCGGTGGCAGCCACGGCGTGGATCGGGCTGGTCGTCTCGCCTCCAGATCAGACCCAGGGCGAGCTGGTGCGGCTGATCTACGTGCATCCAGCGGCCGCCACCACGTGCTACGTCGGGTTCGGTCTGTGCGCCCTGGCCAGCCTGGCGTACCTGTGGCCCCGCACCCGCAGCCGACGGTGGGACAGCCTGGCCGGGGCCTCCGCCGAGATCGGTGTCGTCTTCTGCGTGATCACCCTCGTCAGCGGGTCGATCTGGGGCCGTGGTTCCTGGGGCGTGTGGTGGACCTGGGACGCCCGCCTGACCCTGACCGCCTTGTTGCTGGCGGTGTTCGTCGGCTATCTGGGGTTGCGCCGCACCGGCGGTGACCCTGACGCCCGGGCCCGCCGCTCGGCCGTCGCTGCCGTGCTGTGCGTCCTGGTCGTCCCTGTCGACCACGAGGCCACCACCTGGTGGCAGACGCTGCACCAGGGCAACACCCTTCTGCGGTCGAACCCCCTTATCCACGGCTGGCAACTGGTCGGCATGCTGGTGTCGTTCGTGGCCTTCGGGTTGCTGTTCGCCTGGCTCCTGGTGCACCGGTACCGGCTCGAGCTGCTGGAGGACCGTTTCGACGACGAGGGTTTCGCGGCCGCCATCGCCGAGCGGCGCGCCGAGGGCGCGGCTCCGGTCCGCCAAACGGCAGGGCAGTCATGAACGGGTACGTCGCCGGCGGCTGGGGGGCCACCGCCGCGATCGTGGTGCTCTACGCCTGGCGCATGCTGCGCCGGGGCCGGGTGCTCGCTCGCAGCCTCCCCAAGCGCGAGAAGACGTGGCGCTGACCCTCGGGGACGGCCCGCCGCGCCGGCGGGCCCGGCTGGGCAGCCGACGCCGGCAAATCGGGGCCGGGCTGGTCATCGCGGGCGCCCTGGCCTTCCTGCTCGTCGAGGGGCTCAACAATGCCACCGTCTATTTCAAGACCGCCGATCAGGCCGTCGCCGACCGGGTCGCCCTCGGCAGCCGCCAGTTCCGCATCGAGGGGACCGTCGAGCCCAACGTGCGCCAGGTGGGCACCACCACCGCCTTCTCGATCATCGCCAACGGCGTGACCGTGCCGGTGGTCGACACCGGCCAGCCGCCCCAGCTGTTCAAGCCCGGGATTCCGGTGGTGCTCGAAGGGCACTGGCAGGGCCAGATGTACGCCAGCGACCAGATCATGGTCAAGCACTCGGCAAGCTATGTCGAAGCCCACCCCGACCGGCTCAAGTCGCAACTGCCCTCGGGAGCCGCCACCTCCCCGAGCCCAGTGCCGTGAGCGCAGTGCCATGAGCCCGGTGCCATGAACGCGGCCGTCGGGGAGAGCGCCGTTCTCCTGGCCCTGGCCGGCGCCGTAGCCGGCTGCATCACCCTCGTCCTGGGGTTGGTGCGGGGCCGGCCCACCCTGCTGCGGGCGGGGCGGACCTACACCTGGGTGATCCTGCTGGGGGCGGTGATCGCCACCTTGGCCCTCCAGCATGCCTTGATCACCCGGGATTTCCGCCTCCAGTACGTGGCCAACAATGACAGCCTGGCCACGCCGCTGTTGTTCCGTATAACGGCCATGTGGTCGAACCTGTCCGGCTCGATCCTGCTCTGGGGCCTGGTGCTGGCCGGTTACCTGGCCGCGGTGGCGGTGCACTTCCGGGCCCGGATGACCGACCCCCTCGTGGGCTGGGCGACGGCGATCGGCTACGCGGTGGCGGCGTTTTTCTTCGGTTTGATGATGACGGTGTCCAACCCGTTCACCACCATCCACGGAGCGACGCCAACCGACGGGCCTGGTCCCGACCCGTTGCTGCAAAATCACATCCTGGTGGCGTTCCATCCGCCGTTGCTCTACCTGGGGCTGGTCGGTTTCACCGTGCCCTTCGCCTTCGCCTGCGCCAGCTTGATCACCGGCCGGATCGGCGAGGGGTGGTTGATCGAGACCCGGCGCTGGACGCTGTTCGCCTGGGGGTTCCTGACCGGCGGGGTCATCCTGGGCGCCTGGTGGAGCTACCAGGTGCTGGGCTGGGGGGGCTATTGGGCGTGGGATCCGGTGGAGAACGCCGCCTTCATCCCGTGGATCACCGCCACCGCGTTCCTGCATTCGGTCATGGTCCAGGAGCGGCGGGCGATGCTCCGGGTCTGGAACCTGTCGCTGGTGATCGCCACCTTCAGCCTCACCATCCTGGCCACCTTCCTCACCAGGTCCGGGGTGCTCGAATCGGTGCACTCGTTCAACAACACGGGTATCGGGGCTGCCCTGTTGACGTTCTTCGGGGTGATCGCGGCCGGGGGCGTGGGCCTGCTGGCTTGGCGGGGTGACCGATTGCGATCGCCGGGCGCCATCGATTCGCCCGTCTCGCGCGAGGGCGCCTTCCTGGCCAACAACCTGCTCTTCGGGGCCTTCGCGTTGGTCGTGCTGCTCGGCACGGTGTTCCCCTTGATCGCCCAGGCTGTCAACGGGGAGCAGATCACGGTGGGCGCCCCCTACTTCGACCGCATGACCATGCCGATCGTCGTCTGCCTGCTGTTCCTCATGGCCGTGGCGCCGGTGCTGCCGTGGCGCAAGGCGTCTGCTGAGGTGTTGCGCCGGCGGTTGTTCTGGCCGGCCGCCACGGCGGTGGCGGTGCTGGTGGCATGCGTGGCCGGCGGGGTGCGGGGTTTCAACCCGTTGTTGGCGTTCGGGTTGGGCGCCTTCGCCGGAGCGTCGGCCCTGCGCCAGCTCATCCTGGCCACCCGCCGGCAGGGTTGGCGCGGCTTCGTGGGCCGGGCCAACGGCGGGATGATCGTCCATCTGGGCGTGGTGCTCATCGCGGTGGCGTTCGCGGCCAGCCACTCGTTCGCCAGCCGGACGCAGTTGTCACTTGCGCCCGGCCAAACCACCCGTTATGACGGCCACACCTTTACCTTCCTCGGCATGCGGACGATCAACGCCGCTACCCACTCCGCGGTGGAAGCGCGCGTGCGCGTCGACGGCGGCCAGGTCTACGGGCCGGCCGTCAGCGATTACCCCTTCGCCAACGAGGAGATCGGTACCCCCTCGGTCCGCAGCCGCCCGACCGACGACATCTACCTGACTCTGGCCGCCCCGCCAGCCAAGGCAGGGGCGCCTGCGGTGATCGGCGTGGTCGTCGAACCGCTGGTTATGTGGATCTGGGTGGGCGGCGGCGTCATCCTCGGGGGGACGTTGCTGTCGGCGTGGCCGGGCCGCCGGCGCCGTCCGACCGATCCGGCCAGTGGCCTACCCGCCACCCGAGCCGCCAGCGGCTCTGGATCGGCCCCGGGCCCGGATGAGCTCGAGCCGGAGCCGGCCGGCGTGACCGCGGCGGGGCTGTCGTGAGCGAGGTGCGCCCCGGCGTGAGCGGGGTGCGCCCCGGCCGGTTGCGCCGGTCCGGGCGGGTGCGCTGGATCTCATTGGGGGTGGCCTGCGGGGTCGCAGTCCTGGTGGCGGTGTTGGCCACCTCTGGGCCGGCGAGCCAGGTGAGCGAGGGCAGCCCGCTGATCGGCAAGCGGGCGCCGGCCATCGACGGCCGCTCGCTCCTCGGGACCGGGCACGTCGAGCTGTCGTCTTTTTCCGGGAAATGGGTGCTCGTCAACTTCGCGGCCAGTTGGTGCTTCCCCTGCCGCCAGGAGATGCCACAGCTCCAGGCGTTCGAGCAGCAGCACGCCCAAACGGGGAACGGGGTGATCCTGTCGGTGGCGTACGACGAAGGCGATGTGTCCAACCTCGTCTCGTACCTGCGCAGCCAGCACGCCACCTGGCCGGCGGTCGACGACGGCAGCGCGGTCGTGAACTACGGCGTGGGGACCATCCCCGAGTCGTTTCTCATCGACCCGCAGGGCACGGTGGTGGCCAAATATGTCAGCGGCGTGGTGGCGGCCCAACTTGACGCCGTCATGACCAAGGCGTCGGGCGGTCTGGGGTGAGACCGGTGTGGCGGTGGGCGCCGTGGTTGGTGTTGGCGGTAGTGGCGGTGGTGGTGCTGGTGGTAGGGACACCGCGGCACAGCCATCCCTCCCTGCAAGCGGAGACCCTGCACATCGCCGGGCTGGTCCGTTGTCCCGTCTGCGAAGGACAGTCGGCGGCGCAATCGGATGTGGCCGCATCGGTGCAGATCCGCAACCAAATCCAGCAGCAGTTGACGGCCGGGCAATCCCAAAGCCGCATCCTCTCCGGCCTGGTGGCCGCCTACGGACCCGGCATCCTGGAGAAGCCGGAAGCCAAGGGGATCGGGCTGGTGGTCTGGGTGGTGCCCGTCATCGGCGTGGTGGCGGCCATTGGCGGTCTGGCCGTGGCCTTCGCCCGCTGGCGGCCTCGCCGGACGCCGATGGTCAACGCTGCCGACCGTGAGTTGGTGGCGCAGGCGTTGCGGGTGCCGCCCGGCCGCGGTGACGGCGGGGAAGGGGGCCGGGCCGTGGACGGTGGGGGCGCCGGGGTCGGTGGCGGCGAGGCGGGCGATGTCGACGGCCGATAGGACGGCAGCACCGGCCCACGACCCACCCTCGTGGTCCGGGCTCGAGGACGAGCGCGATTTCGCCCTGCGCTCGCTACGGGACCTCGAGGCGGAGTACGACGCCGGCGACCTCGACGAGGATGACTACCTGGCCCTACGGGACGTGTACACGGCCCGAGCCGCGGCGGCTCTCCGGGCGCTCTCGGGGGACGAGTCGGCCGGAACCGGCCAACTGGTGGATGGAGAAAGCGGTGGCGGCGAGGTCGAGGTCGACGTCGAGGGGACCGTCGGCCGCCCACCGGACGGCGGCGCCGCGAGTGCCGCCCGACCGTGGCGCAAGCGGCTGCTGATCGCCGTGGGAGTTGCGGCTGTGGCCGCGGGGGCTGCCTGGGCTGTGGTGGCCTCCTCCGGTACTCGCTTGCCGGGACAAGAGATCACCGGGCTGGCCCTGGGCTCCCAGGCCGAGGAGCAGACGCTGCTCAAGGCCCAGGCGGCCGCCGACAAGGGAGATGACGTCACCGCCCTCAAGGACTTCCAGCAGGTCCTCAACACCGACCCGAACCAGCCC
>DASXZS010000200.1:0-4766 GCA_036501785.1 Acidimicrobiales bacterium
CGGAGGCCCGCCCCGCACCAGGACCCCGCTGGAGGCAACGGGTCACCCAGACGCTGGACCGCCTGGCCGAGCGGGAGGTGGCCCGAGGCGCCCGGCTCGAACAGGCCGTCGTCCCCCGCCGCTCGAAGAGCTCTTGAGGCCCCTACCGGCACCCTGGTCGCGGCGCTGGTAGAACCTGGAAGCGATGGCGCGCTTCCTCTCCGCCGAATGGTTCGCCGACGTCGCTCGTCAGGCCCCGCCGGCGCCAGCCCGGACCCAGCCGGATGACCTGGTGCTCGAGCAGGTGGTGCGGGACACGCCCGACGGGGAGGTGCGCTACCGGGTGGTGGTCCACGATGCGGTCGCCCACCTCGAACCGCCGGAGGCCACCCAAACCAACAACGGCTCCCGGTCCACGCCCCCGGACCTGACCATCGCCTGCGACTGGGCGACGGCCACCGCCATCGCCCAGGGCCAGTTGTCGGCCCAGGCGGCCCTCATGGAGGGGCGCCTGCGGATCAACGGCAACCTGGCCCGCCTGGCCGGCCGGGCCCGGGGACTGGTGGGGCTCGACCCAGTGCCGGACGGCGTCCGCCGCCACACCACGTACGGGTGATGCCCGAGCGGGCCCATCGCGCCACCTGGAGCGACCTGCTGGACCACCCCGACGTGGTGGAACGGTCGGAGCTGTCCGGACCGGTCGGGCTCATGGCCTTCCACGGCGGCCTCGAGGGGGGGACCCTCGAGATCGCCACCGCCGCCGCCGCGGCCTCGGGGGCCTCGCTGTACACCGTCGCCCAGCCTGCCGGCCTGCGCTGGCACGTGCCGTCCAACACCGTGGACCCCGCCCGGGCGCCCGCCCTGGCGGCCTGGCTGGACCACGTGGAGGTGGCCATCGCCCTGCACGGCTACGGCCGCATCGCCCGGCCCCGCCAGGTGCTGCTGGGCGGGACCAACCGCGTCCTGGCCGCCCGGCTCGGCGCCGCCCTGGACCGCCGGCTGGCCGGCTTCGAGATCATCCGCGACCTGGCCGTCATCCCGGCCGAGCTGCGCGGCCTCCACCCCGCCAACCCCGTCAACCGACCGCCCGCCGGCGGCGTCCAAGTCGAGCTTCCCCCGTCCGCCCGCGGCACCAGCCCCCGCCCGCCGGACCCGGCGTGGGGGCCAGGCGGCGCCCCCGCCCGGGTGGCCGACGCCCTGGTCCAGGTGGTGCAGGAATGGGGTCCGCCATGCACCGAAGTTGACGCCGGCCGGGGCTGCAAACGTCCGGCCGGACCGCTATCGTCAGACGACACGCCTTCCGGGAGGTAGGACACGTGACGCTGTCGGACGTGATCGACGACCAGTTCCTGGCTCGCTACCGAGCCCTGCTCGACGCCGAGGACGCGGCGTTCGACGAGCTGGAACATGCGTTCGAGGACGGTGACCGAGCCGCCTTCAACGACGATCTCACCGCCTGGCGCAAAGCGGTCGAAAAGAAGCTCAACTACCTGCACCGCCTGGGTGTGGTGCTGCCACCGACGATCAGCTGCTGAGCCGCTAACTCGCCGGCGGGGCCGCCTCGTCGGCCGCGCCCCCGCCATGGGGCGCCGGCCAGGCCATCACGGGGGCCCGGACCGTGAGCAGCACCTCCGCGCCCGGCGGAGGAGCGCTGTGACCGGTGACCCGCACCAGCAGTGCTTGACCGTCGGCGAGCACCGCCGGTACCACCCGCAGGACGGCGTCGTGCCCGAAGAAGGCTCGGTCGATGACCCGGGCCGGGATGCCGCCGCCCGCGGGCACGGCGGCGCGGGTCCGGACCTCCAGCTGCTCGGGTCGGACTAACACCACCGCACCCCGGCCCGGCTCCGGCCACTCGGCAGCCAGACCGTCCTGCAAGACGAGCCGGCCCAGGGCCGTCCGGGCCACCCCGCCTTCCACCGTGCCCGGCAGCAGGTTGGCCTCGCCCAGAAAGCCCGCCAGGTCGGCGTCGAGAGGCGACCGGTACAGTTCCTCGGGGGCCGCGTCGACGACGATCCGGCCGTCCCGCAGCACCGCCACCCGGTCGGCCATCGACAGCGCCTCGTCCTGGTCGTGGGTGACGAGCACGGTCGTGGTCCCCTGCTCCCGCAGGATCTGGGCCACCTCCCGGCGCACCGTGGCCCGCATGGCGGCGTCCAGGGCCGAGAACGGCTCGTCGAGCAGGACCACCTCCGGCTCGATGGCGAGCGCCCGGGCCAGCGCCACCCGCTGCTGCTGGCCGCCGGACAGCTGGTGCGGGTAGCGCCGCTCCATCCCGGTCAGCCCCACCGCCTCCAGCAGGGGCCCGATCCGCTGCCGGCCCGCCTTCCTAGGGAGGCCGAAGGCCACGTTGGCCGCCACTCGCAGATGGGGAAAAAGAGCCCCGTCCTGTGGCACGTAACCGATCCGCCGCCGCTCCGGCGGGAGCAAGCTACGGCCGTCGTCGAACACCGTGGCCCCCAGCCGGACCACACCGGACTCGATCCGCTCGAAGCCGGCGATGACCCGCAACAGCGTGGTCTTTCCGCTCCCCGACGCCCCGAGGACGGCGGTAAATGACCCCTGCTCGACGCTCAGGTCCACCCCGTCGAGGACCGGTTGGCGGTCGTAGCGCTGATGGACGCCGGTGAGCTCGAGGGTGTTCACGCCCGGGCCTCCCCCGGGTCCCGGTTGAACCACCGGGTCAGCATGTAGCCGGGCGCCGCCGCCAGGGCCACCATGACCACGGCGTAGGGGGCGGCCGCCCCGTAGGAGGTGTTGCTCTGGTAGGCCCAGAACTGGGTGGCCAGGGTGTGCACGCCCGTGGGCACCAGGATCAGGGTGGCGGTGAGCTCGGTCACCGCCGACAGGAAGACCAGGCAGAAGCCGGCCGCCAGACCGGGGGCCACCAGCGGCAGGGTGACGCGCAGCAGCACCTGCCACGGGGGCCTGCCCAGGCTGCGCCCCACCTCTTCCAGCCGGCGGGGCGCCTGGGCCACCGAGGCCCGCACGCACACCAGCGCCAGCGGGAAGAACAGGATGGCGTAGGCGACTTCCAGCAGGGTGGCGCTCTGATAGAGCCGATGGGCGTAGTGCGAAGCGAAAAACACCAGTGCTAGTGCTATCACCAGACCGGGCAACGACTGCACCACAAAGGTGCTGCGCTCCAGCACCATGGTCGACACGGAGCGAAACCGCACCGCCAGCAGCGCCACCGGCAAAGCCAGCACGCTGGCCACCAGGGCGGCCACGGCGCTGTAGGTGGCGGTGTGCTCGAGGGCCCCCCACAGCGACGCGCCCGGCAGGGTGGACGCGTGGCTGGAGACCATCCAGTACACCAGGGTGCCGACCGGCACGCCCAGAGCGGCGCCAGCCAGAGCCGTCATGCCGGCGAGGGCCGCCACCAGGCGACCGCCGCGCAGGCGATGCCGGGCCCGGAGATGGGTGGTCTGCCCGCCGGCCCGGCTGACCCGGCCCCGGGTGTTCACCCCCGCCTCCCCCGCCAGGACAATGAGACCGAGCAGCACCAGCACGAGCGACAGGCCCGACGCCGCGGGCAGGTCGAAGGCGGTGGTCAGCTCCGAGAAGATGGTGGTGGTGAAGGTCTGGAACCGCATGATCTCGAAGGCGCCGTACTCGGCCAGCAGGGCCAGGCACACCAGCAGGCAGCCGCCGGTGAGCGCCGGGCGGATCTGGCGGAGCGTGACCCGGAAGAACGTCTCGACCGGACCGAGGCCCAGGCTGCGGGCCACCTCCTCCTCACTGGGGTCGGCTCGGCGCAGGGCCGCCGCCACCGGCAGGTACACGAGGGGGTAGACGGCCAGCGTCATGACCACGGTGGCGCCGGTCAGGCCGTGCAGGGCCGGCGCCATGGAGTGCCAGGCGTAGCCGACCACGAAGTCGGGGACGGCCACCGGGAGCACCACCAGCACCGCCCACGTCCGCCGGCCGGGCAGCGAGGTGCGCTCGACCAGGAAGGCGGCGCCGGTGCCCAGGACCGCTGACGCCGCGCTGACCAGGACCGACAGTTGCACGGTGTTGAGGAGCAGGACCTGGGTCAGCCGGCGGAAGACCAGCCGGAAGACGTCGTGCCAGCCGGCCTGGCCGGCCTGGAGGATCAGGAAGACCAGGGGCACGAGGAGGGCCGCGGCGATCACCCCGCTGGTGATGACCAGGACGCGCGGCGCCCGACGACGACCGGGTAGCGCCAACGTCACGGTGCTCGTTCCCCCGCCCGCTCTACACCAGCTGGGCCTGTTGCAAGAGGCGCAGGGCCTCGGAACCGTCGCCGAGTTGTGCGATGGTGACCGGCGCCGGCTGGAGCTCGTCGAAGGGCCGCAACCCCGTGGGGGGCGCCACCCCGGGGTGCAACGGGTACTCGAAGCTGTCGGAGCCGGCCATGACCTGCTGGCCCTGGGCGGAGACCAGGAAGGCCACGAACTGCTGGGCGGCCGCCTGGTGCTTGCTGGACTTGAGGACCCCCGCCCCGGACACGTCCACCACGTAGCCGGGATCGTGCGGGGCGAAGTAGGCGATCTGGGAGTGCACCCCGCCGGTGCCGACCTCCTTGGCCAGGCGGTACCAGTAGTAGTGGTCGACGAGGCCGATGGCCGCCTGCCCGCTGTTGACGTCAGCGGTGACGGTCTCGTTGTCGGGCTCGATATGGGCGGAGGCGTTGCCCTTGATGGCCTTCAGCCAGGCCAGGGCGGCCGGCGCCCCTTCGGCCTGGGCGACCGAGGTCACCACCGGCTGGAAGTCCGTCTCTGTAGGCGCCAGGGCCAGCTTGCCCTTCCATTGCGGCTGCGCCA
>DASXZS010000201.1:0-5728 GCA_036501785.1 Acidimicrobiales bacterium
GCGTCGTCGCGGGGCCACAGCCGGCCCTGCAGCTCGCCGCCCATGCACTTGAGGGCGGCCGCGGCGATCACCCCTTCGGGGGTGCCGCCGATGCCCAGCAGGATGTCCGCGCCCGACTCGGACCAGGCGGTGGCGATGGCCCCGGCCACGTCGCCGTCGGTGATGAGGCGGATGCGAGCCCCGGTGCAACGGACCTCTTCGATGAGCTGGGCGTGGCGGGGCCGGTCGAGGATGACCGCGGTCACGTCGCGGACAGACTCCCGCTTGGCCTCGGCCACGGCCTGGATGTTGTCGGTGGCCGACTGCTCCAGGCTCACCTTGCCGGCGGCTTCGGGCCCCACCGCCAGCTTCTCCATGTAGACGCATGGCCCGGGGTTGAACATCGTCCCCCGCTCGCTCACCGCAATCACCGACAGGGCCCCGCCCCTTCCCAGGGCGGTCGGCGTGGTGCCGTCGATGGGGTCGACGGCGACATCGGTGTTCGGCGGGGTGCCGTCGCCGATCTGCTCGCCGTTGAAGAGCATGGGCGCCTCGTCCTTCTCGCCCTCCCCGATCACCACCACGCCGGCCATCGGGACCCCGCCCAGCACGATGCGCATAGCGTCCACGGCGGCACCGTCCGCACCCTCTTTGTCGCCCCGACCCATCCAGCGGGCCGCGGCCATGGCCGCGGCTTCCGTCACCCGTACCAATTCCAGGGCCAGGTTGCGATCGGGCGCTTGTGGACGGGAACTTTCGCCGGCACCCATGCGGTGACGATAGCGCTCAGGTTGGGCCGGGGCGAGGGGCCGGCCGCGCCGCCACCGACCGGGGCCCGCGCCTCCTGCCAGGTATTCTTTGAGCCAGTGAGCGCCACCCTGGAGGCCCCGGCTCGGATAGGCGGCACCGCTGGCGCGATCGACGCCTTCCGGCGTCTGGTGCACCGCGAGCTGCGTTTGGTGCATCCGGTGCTGGTTGCCGTCGGCGCGGTAGCGGTCGTGGTCGGGGTGGTGCTGCGCTTCTGGGCGCCGACCCCGCTGTGGCTCGATGAGGCGATCAGCGTCAACATCGCCCGCCTGCCGCTCACCCAGATCCCTCGGGCCCTGGCGCACGACGGCGCCCCGCCGCTCTACTACGTGCTGTTGCACGGGTGGATGGCCGTCTTCGGGCACAGTGACTTCGCGGTCCGAGCCCTGTCCGGGGTGACGTCGGTGGTTTCGCTGCCGCTCTTCTGGGCCGCGGGCCGGCGCCTGGGGGGTCGGCCGGTGGCGTGGGTGACGTTCTTCCTGGCCGTCAGCAGCCCGTTCGCCATCAACTATGCCACCTCGGCGCGCATGTACTCCCTGATGATCCTGTGGACGGTGCTCGGGTTCCTGGCCGTGAGCCGGGCCTTGGAGGCCCCGCGGCCCGGCCGTCTGCTCGCCGTGGGTGCGGTCACCGCCGCCGTGCTCTACACCCACTACTGGGGGCTCTATCTGGTCCTGGTGACGGGGGCCTGGCTGGCTTGGCGCACCTGGCGCACCGGGCGGGGCGGGTTGGTGCTGCGGGCGACCATCGTCGGGGCCCTGGCGTGGCTGCCGTGGGCGCCAGTGTTCGTGTTTCAGGCCCTGCACACCGGGACGCCCTGGACGTCGCCGGCGAGCGCCGCCGACCTGCTGGGGGTGTTCGGCGACTTCGCCGGTGGCGGCCCGTGGGGTGGGCTCCTGATGTTCGCCACCTTCGCCCTGTTCCTGCTGGGCGTGTTCGGCCGGGCGGTGGTGCCCGGCACGACCGTCGAGGTGTTCGGGCCCGGCGGGGCGAGCGAGCGGACCCGGACGGGGCCCGCCGTGATGGTGGAGTTGCGGCCCCGACCAGGCATGGCGCCGCTCGTGGGGGTGGCGTTCGGCACGCTGCTGCTGGCGGTGGTGCTCGGCGCCCTCGCCAACGCGGCCTTCGTGGCCCGCTACACCGCGGTGGTGCTGCCGCTGTTCCTGCTGGTGGTGGCGACCGGGATGGCGGTCCTCCCGGGCCGCCGCTTCCGGGGGGGTTGCCTGGCCGTGCTGATCGTGGCCGGGTTGCTCACCGGCCTGGGCGAGAACGGTCAGCAGCGGACCCAGGCCGGCCAGATCGCGGCGGTGCTCAACGTCCAGGCCCAGGCCGGCGACATGGTCATCTACTGCCCGGACCAGCTCGGTCCCGCCGTCGACCGCCTCCTCAAGGTCCCCGGCGTGACCCAGATCACCTTCCCCCGGGCCATCGGGCCCCAGCGCGTCGACTGGGTCGACTACAAGAAGGTCATCGCGGCCACGGACGTCGACGCCTTCACCCAGACCGCCCTGGCTCGCCTGGGAAGCGGCCACACCGTGTGGCTGGTGTGGCGGGACGGGTATGCCGGCCTCGGCGGCGCCTGCGGGTACTTGAAGAGCTGGCTGGACCTGCTCCGACCCACTGGCACCACGCTCATCCACCAAAACGGCGGCGCCTACTTCGAGTACGAAAACCTGGTTCGCTACCCCTCCTGAGCGTGCCCCGGGGCCGGCCGGCGCCACTCCCGGTGGCGGGGGTGGCTGGCCGCCGAGGGTCCTCCCCGGCAAGAATGGGATTAACCGCCAGCTGGGGCCGGGTCTCTTTTTCCCGGGCCTCCCGCGCTGGCACCGGAGGCCTGCACGCGTGACCGAAGCCCTGACCGACCCTCATGATCAGCCTGCCTTGGCTGACGACGTGGTGATCGTCGGTGCCGGGCCGGCCGGTCTCACCGCGGCTTACCAGCTGGTCAAGTCGGGCCGGCGCTCCACGGTGTTGGAGGCCGACGGTGTCGTGGGGGGCATCAGCCAGACGGTGGAACGCGACGGCTGGCGCTTCGATATCGGCGGCCATCGCTTTTTCACCAAGGTGCGGCCGGTGCAGGAGTTGTGGCACGAGATCCTCCCCGACGCGGACTTCATGCTCCGGCCCCGCATGAGTCGGATCCTGTACCGGGGGAAGTTCTACGACTATCCCCTGAAGGCGTTCAACGCCCTCCGCAACCTGGGGGTGCTGGAGGCCCTGCGCTGCGTCCTGTCGTATGGCTGGGCCCGGGTGCATCCCCCTCAGGACCAGGACCGGTACGAGGGCTGGCTGGCCGCCCGGTTCGGCTGGCGGCTGTACCGGCATTTCTTCCAGACCTACACGGAGCGGGTGTGGGGCCATCCGCCGTCGGAGATGCCCGCCGACTGGGCCGCCCAGCGGGTCAAGAACCTGTCGTTGTCCTCCGCGATCATCAACGCCCTGATGCCGAAGCGCAATCAGAAGGACATCACCTCCCTTATCGAGGAGTTCGAGTACCCGAAGCTGGGGCCGGGCATGATGTGGGAGCGCTGCCGCGACCTGGTCGAGGCGGCCGGGACCAAGGTGGTGCTCGATACGGCCGTGACCGCCATCCGCCTGCGGGAGGACCGGGCAGTGTCGGTGCTGGCGTCGTCGGAGGGCGCCGGGACCGAGTACCGGGCCTCGGCGGTGATCTCGTCGATGCCGCTGTCGACCCTCGTGCAGGTCATGGACCCGCCGGCCCCCGCCGACGTGCGCCGGGCCGCGGCCGACCTTTCCTACCGGGACTTCCTCACAGTGGCGCTGGTCGTGCCGGAGGAAGCCGGGTTCCCGGACAACTGGATCTACATCCACGATCCGGGGGTGCAGGTGGGACGCATCCAGAACTTCGGCTCGTGGTCGCCTCACATGGTCAAGGCCGGGCGCACCTGCCTGGGGCTGGAGTACTTCGTCTTCGAAGGCGATGACATGTGGACCAAACCCGACGCGGAGTTGATCGCCCAGGCCACGGCCGAACTAGCCCGGCTCGGGCTGGTGGATCCGGCGCACGTCGAGGCCGGCTACGTGGTCCGTATGCCCAAGGCGTACCCGTACTACGACATGGACTACCGGGCCAACGTCGACATCATCCGGGCCTGGCTGGAGGCCCACGCCAGCAACGTGTTCCCTATCGGCCGCAACGGGATGCACCGCTACAACAACCAGGACCACTCCATGTACACGGCCATGTTGACCGTCGAGAACCTGCTCGGCGGCCACCACGACGTCTGGTCGGTCAACGTGGAAGAGGAGTACCACGAGATCAACGACCCGCCGGCGGCCGCCGTGGTCAGCACCACGGGCCCGTCGGACCGGTCGGGTGGTACCGGGCGGGACGCACCGATCCTGCCGAAGCGGTCCCGGCCCTGAGGACCGGGACCGCGCCCGCGGTCCGTACGCGCCCGGAGGGCACGACGTGGGCTACATGCTGCGAGACAGGTGCGGGCGACGCCCGAGCCGGGGCGCGGCCCGGCTGCGGTCACGGCGCCGGTCTCGTAGCCGGCCGGGGTCTCTGTCCGGCCGGGGGCGGGCCGCCAGCCGCAGGGCATTGTCCCGATTGGCGGCGGCCAGGTCGTTGAGCAAGCTCGGATGCAGGTACATGGTGTGGTCTCCTGAGGACGGGCAAGGGGTTGCAGTAGTGGACGGTCGCGGGGGTCGCGAAGTCATCGGTCAGCTCGACCCCGTTTTGGGATCGGTCGGCGGGGCGCGCCCCGTCGGCTCGGGCGGGGCCGGATCAGGCCGGGGTGCTGACGGCTGGGGTCAGAACGCCTGGAGGACGGCGCCCCAAGTGAGAGGGGCGCCCGGCACCTTGGACCCGGAGGTGCAGAACGCCATTGCGGCGGCAGAGATCATGTTGGCCATGTGCGCTCCTCCTTCGTCGGATCAGGTACTGCTCTGTTGTAGCGCGGCTGCCGATCGTCAGCCAGCGAATATCGGGCCAGCGAATATCGACCATGATGAAGCCGACGTGCTGGCATCCACGACCTGCTGGTGCCGGAGGGACGACTCGCGATGACCAAGATCTGGTACTGCGCCAATTGCGGGTACGAGGTGACCTCACGCGGGCGATGCCATCTGTGCAAGCAACGGCTGGTGGCCTCCTCCCTGCCAGAACTGGCACCCGGCGAGGAGGACGATGAGGTCGGCTACCGCTTGGAGGACTGGGTCGACCGCCAGCGGGGTCGGTTGATCCAACACCTCAACGCTCTTGAGATCGAGCATCGTTTCGAGGACGACGAGCTGGTGGTGCCGGCGGAGGACGAAACTCGGGTGGACGACCTCATCGCGGAGCTGGCGGCCACCCCCGACGATGACTGGCGCGGCGTCGGCGAGGAGGGCGACGGGGACGAGCTGGGTGGGGCGGGAGCAGCGGCGGCGTCGGAGCTTGGCGACGGGCCCGACGAGTGGGTGGCCTCCGGCCTGCGCCTGCTGGCGGACGCGGCTCGGCGGCTACGCCACGATCCCACCGACATGCACGCGGACGCCGATGTAGCCGAGGCGTCGGCAGCCGTCTTCGCAGTCGACATGTATTACGACGCGGATGACGAGACGTGGGCGGCGATCGGGCGGGTGACCCGGCGTCTGTTGTCGGCTCTGGGCGCCGACGAGGCTCTGGAAGACGAGATCCGCTCCGAAGCCGCCATCCTCGACAAGCTGCTCACCCCCCTGGTCGCCGGCGACGAAGGTGAGCCGGCCGGCGGAGGGGAGCCGGAGTCGGACGCCGACGCCGACGCCGACGACGCGGACGCGGACGCGGACGCGGACGCGGACGCCGATGGTGAGGCCGACGCTGACGCCGACTCTGAGACCGTGTACGAGCTGCCGGAATGGCTGCCCGAACAACGGGCCCAGTTGGGCGTGCTGCTCGACGATGCCGGCATCAGCTACGAGTGGGACGGGCCTGACCTGGTCGTCCCCGCGGCGA
>DASXZS010000202.1:0-5826 GCA_036501785.1 Acidimicrobiales bacterium
GCCTCGAGGCGCATCACGAACGCGCCCGGGATCACGGCGGCCACCCGGGCCGTCGGATCCTGCTCGCTGGCCGCGTCGATGACGAGGACCGAGAGGTTCGGGTAATCCTGGTTGGCCAGGGACGACAGGGCCTGCTCGAACCACGAGCCAGGATCGCAGGCGACGACGACCGCCACCACTGCGGGCGCCGCCGGTTGGGGTTCGGGTTCCATCCGGGCGGGAAAGCCTAGTGGGCCCGACTCACCGCTACGGGTCACCGCCAGGCCCGCCGAGCTGGACGGCCGCTGCGGCTCCCGCCTCGGGCGGTGACCAATGACACGCCGGCGGCTGGTCCCGCCCTCTTCCCAAGTGCTTGCAACTGTTATACACTTTTCCCATCACAGTTAGCGCGGCCGACCGGCCGCTCTCTGCTCTCCAGGAGGTCCCCAGCGTGCCGGACATCACCTTCCCCCCTGTCGACGTCAACAAGGCGGCCGCCGACTTCAACCACGCCTTCAAGGAAGGCGCCTACGTGGCGGTCGGCCTCGGCGTGCTCGGCTTCCAGCGGGCTCAGGTCCAGCGGGTGGAGCTGGTGAAGCAGCTCGAGGCCCAGTTCGGGCAGCTCAGCGCCCAGTTCGAGGGCTACACCGAGAGCGCCCGTAGTCAGGCCGAGCTGGCCCGGCACCAGCTGGCCGAACAGTTCAGCGAGCTCAGCGAGCGCCTCGAAGAGGTCCTCGCCCCCGCCTGGGCGCAACTGGGCAAAGCCCTGCCCAGCGAACTACCGAAGTTTCCCGACTTCGGCGAACCACTCAACGCCGCCGGGCAGACCCTTGACGAGCAGCAGGAGACCGCTCGGGTCCAGCTCACCGAGCTGGCCAGGGCCGTGGACGAGCGGATGCAGCCGGTCCGCCAGCAACTCGACGAGCAGATCGACCGGCTGGAGCAGACCTTGCCCGCCGCGGCCCGCAACGTGGTCCAGTCGGTGCGCGCCGCCGCGGCCACCCCCGAGCAGGTGCTGCGCACCGCCGTCGGCCTCGACTGAGCGTCCTCCTCCCCCGCTGGTTCCCGCCGGCGTGAGAAGCGGGCCTGGCGTAGGAACCGGGCCGGGCGTGGGAGCGGGCCCGGCGCGGGGAGGGGCCCCGGCGGCCCCCCGGTCCGGCCTCAGCCCGCGGCCTGCTGCCAGTACTCGAGCACCGCCGCCAGCGTCTCGTCGAGCGGAATTTCCGGCACCCAACCCGTTGCGGCCCGCAGCCGGGTCGGGTCGCCCCGCAGCTCGGGCAGGTCCACTGGGCGGATCCGGGCCGGGTCGACGACCATCTCCGCCTCGACGCCGGCCAGGGCCAGCAACCGCCGGGCCACGTCGTGGATGCTCACCGCCTCGCCCCGGCACACGTTGTACACCTCACCGGGGGAGCCCGATTCGAGCAAGGCCCGGTAGGCCCGCACCACGTCCCGCACATCGGTGAGGTCCCGCCGGGCCTCCAGGTTGCCCGTCTCGAGGACGCCGCGACCCGATCGCGCCAGGGCGCCCACCTGCTTGGCCAGGGCCGGCACCACGAAGTCGGGCCGTTGCCCCGGTCCGGTGTGGTTGAACGGACGCACCCGCACCACCTCCAGCCCCCGTCCCAACCAGGCCTGGAGGCCGATCAGCTCGGCGGCAGCCTTGCTGGCCGCGTACGGGCTCGCCGGCGCCAAGGGTTGGTCCTCGCGGATCGGCAGGTCCTCCGGCTGGACCCGCCCGTACACCTCGGAGGAGCTGACCAGCAGCACCCGGGGCGGCCGGTTGCAGGCCAGGGCCGCCTCCAGGACGTTGAGGGCCCCGAAGGTGTTGACGGCGTAGGTGGCGGTCTGGTCCTTCCAGGAGGCGTCCACGCTGGCTTGGGCGGCCAGATGGCAGATGGCGTCGGGGGCGGCCCCGGTGATGGCGTCGGTCAGCGCCGGGGCGTCGGTGATGTCCACCTCCGCATCCAGGCCGGTGACCTGATCACCGAGGGCCTCGAGGTGGGCCAGCAACCACCCGGCGACGAAACCTTTGCTCCCGGTGACGAGGACCCGCACGCCGGACGACGCTAGCGGCCCAGCACCTCGCAGTAGGCGGCCCGGATGCCCGAAATGGTCGACGCCACGTCGAAGCGGGCCGCCTGCGCTACTCCAGCCTGCCCCATCCGCCGCCGCTCGCCGGCATCGTGGAGCAGGTCGCCCAGGGCGTCGGCCCAGGCGTCGATGTCGCCCGGCGCCACCAGGCGGGCCGCGCCCCCGGCGACCTCCCGGAGGGCGGGGATGTCGGCGGCGACCACCGGCGTGCCCTGGCTCATGGCCTCGAGCACCGGCAACCCGAACCCCTCGTGCCGGCTCGGGAAGGCAAACAACGACGCCCCCCCATACAGCGCCCACAGCTCCTCTTCGGAGACCCGACCCAGCTGGCGCAGACCCCCCCCAAGCGTCGCCAGGTCCGCTGCCGGCGCCAGGTCGCCGTCGAGCCAACCCGGATAGCCCGCCAGGACCAGGTGGACGCCGGCAGCCGGCCCGCCGCCCCGCCGCCGCAGCCGGGCCATGGCCGCCACCAGGGTGCCGACCCCCTTGCGGGGCTCCAGGCTGCCGACCCACAGCACGAACGGCGGCCCGTCCAGCCCCCGGGCGGCCAGCAGCTCCAGCCGCCGGGCGGGAGCCACCCTGAGCGGGGCCACCCCGTTGGGGATCACCCGGATGCGGTCCGGCCGGATCGTCGAGTGGGCCGTGATCTCTGACGCGGCGGAGGTGCTGACGGTGAGCACCAGATCGGCCCGGCGGGCGGCGGCCGCCAGCCCCTGATGGTGGAAGCGGCGTCCTCGGCTCGGGAAGGTCTCGGGAAAAAGTTCGGCCGCGGTGTCGTGCACGGTCACCACGAGCGGCACCCGGGGATGGGGCGGGACCGCCACCGACGGGGCGTGGACCAGCTCCGCACCGGGCAGTCCCGGTAGGTGCGGCCGCCCCACCGAGACCCAGCCGCGGTACAGCAGCGGGCGGGGCCAGTTGAGCACCACTGCCCGCGCCCGGGTGGCGGGATCCACGCCGGCGGCGTCGAGGGTGGCGGCCACCTGGGTGTGACGGTGCCGGGCCGTGAACGGCACCACCTCGTCACCGGGGAACAGCTGCGGCAGGACCGTGAGCAGCTGGGCGGTATAGCGGCCGACCCCGCCCGGCGAGCCGTAGAACAGCTGCTCGGCGTTGACGGCTACCCGCACCGAGCGTCACCGGGGCGGCCCGCCAGCCGATGGACATACGCTGACCCGAACCGACCCCCATCCAGCCCAGGCATCGAGGCAGCGTACCTGGTGACCGGCGAGGAGCCGCTCTGCATGACCGCCACCCGCCAGCCGCGACTCCTCTCCGTCCAGCCGGTGGGCGACGGGGGTGGCTCGGAGACCGCCCTGATCCGCATGATCCGCCAGCTGGTGGCGGCGGGCTGGGAGTGCCATGTGGCCGTGCCACCGCCGGTGCGGCTGGCCGCCGAGTACCGAGCGGCCGGCGCGGTCGTGCACACCGTGCCGATGGCCCGCCTGACCACCAGCGGGAGCGCGGCCCGGTGGCTGGCGTACGCGGCGCGCTGGCCGGTGACGGTCGGGCGCCTGGCCCGTCTCGCCCGCCGCGTCGACGCCGGCGTGATCCACTCCAACTCCCTGCACTGCTGGTACGGGTGGGCGGCCGCGGCCCTGACCCGCCGCCCGCACGTCTGGCACGCCCGGGAGATCGTCTTCCAGTCCGCGCTGGCCCTGCGGGTGGAACGGTGGTTGACGAGGCATTTCGCCGACGCGGTCATCGCCGGGTCCGAGGCCATCGGCGCCCAGCTGCAGCCGGCGCCGGTCACGGTCATCCGGGACGAGGCCGACCCCGAGCGTTTCTGCCCGGACCGGGCGGGCCGCTTCCGGGCGGACGTCGGTATCGCCGACGGGGCCCCGCTGGTCGGCTCGGTGGCCCGGCTGGACACCTGGAAGGGCTTCGACGTCCTCCTCGACGCCTTCGGGGCCCTCAGGGAGGCCCGCACCGACGTGGAGTTGGTGATCGCAGGCGGGACGGTCGCCGGCAAGGAGGACTACGCCGCCCGACTGCGATCCCGGGCCGCGGCCCTGGCGGGCGTCCACTGGCTGGGGCCCCGCGACGACGTGCCGGATCTCATGTCCGACCTGGATGTGTTCGTGCAGGTGTCCACTGAGCCCGAGCCGTTCGGGCTGGTCCTGGTGGAGGCGCTGGCCTCGGGTGTGCCGGTCGTCGCCGGCGCCGAGGGCGGCCCCCTGGAGATTGTCAGCAGCAGGCCCACAGGCCAGCTGGTTCCGCCGGGCGATCCCGCCGCCCTGGCCACCGCGGTGCTGGCCCTGCTGCCAGTCGAGCCCTCCAGCACCGCCAGCCGGCAGGGCCGGCACCCCCTGCGGAACCCGCAGCCCGCCCGGTACGCGGCCCTGTTCGACCGGGTGGCCGCCTACGGGCGCCGGAGGTCCTGATAGGTCGCCAGCAGGGCGTCGACCGCCGCCGGCCAGGTGTAGCGCCGGACCCGGTCCCGACCGGCCACTACCAGACGTTGCCGCAGCGAGTCGTCCTCGAGCACCTGCTCCACCGCCGCGGCCAGGGCCGTGGGGTCGCCGGCCGGCACCAGCAGGGCGGCCTCGCCGAGCACCTCCGGCAACGACCCCACGGCGGTGGCCACCACTGGCACCCCGGCGGCCATGGCCTCCAGGGGCGGGAAGCCGAAGCCCTCGTAGCGCGACGGGTACACGAAGACCGTCGCCCCCGCCACCAGGCCGTGGACGTCGTCGACCCAGCCCAGGCGGTGGACCCGATCGCGGTGGGCGGCCCGGGCGATGGCCCCGGCCAGGGCGGGCTCCCCCCAGCCGGGAGGCCCGGCTAGGCGCAGCTCGAGATCGGGGTGGGCCCCGGCGAGCTCGTCGAAGGCGGCGACCAGACCGGGGAAGTCTTTGCGGGGCTCGGCGGTGCCCAACCCCAGCAAATAGGGCCGCCCCGATCGACCGGGCGCCGGCGGCCCAGAGGACCCAGGAGGCCCAGAGGACCCAGGAGGCCCAGAGGACCCAGGAGGCAGAGTCAGGCCGGGAGGAATGACCCGGACGCGATCGGCGGCGACACCGAAGTGCTCCACGATCTCGGCGGCCATGGCCTGCGAGCCGGTGTGCACCCATGCCCCCTGCCGGATCGCCCGGTCGATCAGGGCCGGGTAGCGGCGGGACGTCGGCGTGCACAACTCCGGGTAGCGGACCGACGTCAGGTCGTGCACCCACAGCAGCCGGCCGGCCCGGCGGGCGGGGGGGACCACGAAATTGGTGCCGTGCACCACGTCGACCGGACCGGTCCACCATTCGATCGGCGGCAGGTCCACCCGCCGCCATACCCGCAGCAGGGCGCCAGCCGGCATGGGCGCACCGGTGGGGCGTATCCCGGTGGGGAGGATCGTCGGCAGTCGGCGCCAGCCGGAGCCCGTGAAGCCGTAGCCCACCAGGGCCGTCTCCGGCCGGGTGGCCAGCTCCCGGAGCAGACCGGCCACGCCCACGCCGATGCCCGTGCGGTCGCCGAGCAGCGGGGTGGCGTCGATGGCAACGGTGAGCACGGGGGCCAGATCGTACGGGAGGAGCCGGTCACCTTACCTTCGAACAGTAGGGTGGCCCGATGATCGTCGCCCTCGCCGGTGGGGTCGGAGCGGCCCGCATGCTGCGTGGCTTGGTGGCCGTGACCGACCCGGCGGGCATCATCGCGGTGGTCAACACCGGTGATGACACCGTCTTGCATGGGCTGCACATCAGCCCCGACCTGGACACCGTGACCTACACCCTGGCCGGGATGATCAACCCGGAGACGGGGTGG